>CAZXCR010000240.1:0-3625 GCA_964639315.1 uncultured Treponema sp.
CCGAAGAAACAGAAGAAACTGTTACAGAAGAAAACGCCGAAGATAACTGGCAGCTTCTTGAATGGGACGAGGATGAGCCGGATTATGTTTCAAAATACGAAGTTATAGTTGAAGAATTTTCTGAGGAAACAAAGGCTTTTGAAGAAAAACTGCGGATTGTTACAGAAGACAACACGCCTTCAGTTAAAATACAGCCTCTTTTGCCGCCCGGTTCTTACCGTTACAAAGTAATTTCTTACAACCTGATTGACGTGCCGGAAGCAGAATCAGACTGGTATGACTTTAAAATTTATGAAGCGTACCAGCCGGAAGTGTCAGACATAAAGTCCAAAGTGAATTTAACATCGACTCTGTATCTTGAAGAAATAAACGACGGAATTTTTAACATAACTGGAGAAAATCTTTTTAATCTTCCAGAAAATGAAACTGACATTAATTTTTCACAATACTTTTTGCTAAATACAAAAAAGAAAAATTTACCGCCAATACTTCCGCAAATTCTATCAAAAGAAAATGACAAAAAAATGCAGATTCAGTTTGATATGAATAATTTGGACGTTGGCAAATACAATTTTGTGGTAAAGGACGCAAGCGGTCTTGAAAGCGAAAAAGACAAGAAAAATGAAATTGAAATAAAGTTCCGTAAGCGAATAGATTTTGACGTAAGCGGTGGATATGTTTTTCCGGTCGTTCTTTTTGATGACACTTTTAAGACTTATCTTGATACAAGCGTTTTTCCACTCAGTTTAACTGCAAGGGCTTCTTTAATTCCGTTTAAGCACAGGTTTGGATATTTTGGAGTGGGATTTTTTTCTCATTACTCAAGACTTTTTGCAGAATATCAGTATTATATGATTGACGGAAACTTTATGAATCTGGACGCGCTTTTTATTTACCAGTTGCCGGTTCGCGTAAAGATGAAAGACTCTCAAAAAAACCGCCATATTTTAACTCTTGAACTGCACGGCGGAACTGGACTAAGCTTTCTTAACGACGTAAAATTTCATTTTGACCACGACATCACATCTGACCCGCTGAACAGCTTGAATTTGAATTTTATAGCAGGCGGCGCGATTCAGCTTTACATAACAAACCGACTTTACCTGGAAACGTCTGCAGATTTTATTATGTCATTTTTATCTGATATGGCTTTGGGCGTTTTGCTTCCGGCTGTAAGCGTGGGCTGGCAGTTTTAGGGAACAGGGAGGAAAGATGAAGTTAAAACTAAAGATTTACACTTTTATAAAAAGTTCCTTTTTGCTGACTGCAATTTTTTGTGCGCTCTGCTTTTCTTCGTGCAAATTTGTGAGCGAGTCGTGGAATGCGCCTGTAAAAGACTATTTTAAAGATTACACAGAAACTGCCGGTGTTATGCAGTGGGAACTTGTTTCGGGTTCTGCCGTTTATGATTCTGACGGAACTGTAATTCTTTCTTCCGGAGAAGATGCGGTTTTTAATCTTTTTATACGAAATCCGCAGGGATACAATTTTACCCTTTCAAACAATATGACTTATTCGTTTGACGAAGAAGAACTCGAAAACGCACAGAATCTTTTTGGAGTTACGCTGGAAGACAGTTTTACGGAACTTTCTCAGGGGGAAGAAAAGTCTGTTCTGGTTCTGCGCTATTCTAAAGATTTTCTTGTAGCAACAGAAACCGGCTTTGACATTTCGCCTGTAGTAAATTTGCGGCATCCAGTTTCGGGCGTAAACTTTGGCGATTATACTGAACTTAAAGTAAAATGCAATTCTGCACCGCCGCCACTTTACGGAGCGGTTGTTTACAAAGATACCTCTACTCAAAAATACGTAATTCTTTTTAATATGCCGCAAAAGTCGCTTCTGGCGGGAATTCATCGCGACATTAAAACTATCAGTGTAAATGGAACGGAATCGGCTATTAGTCTTGAAGACGACGGAAGTTTTAGTTTTGAAAATACAAAATTTGCTGGTGGTGACGTTTCGGCTTCTTATACTGCAGGAAGTTCTGATTTTGTTGAAAACGGTCAGCCGGCAGTTTTTTACACAGACGATATTTTTACTGATGAAACAATTGTTTATTCTATTATTCTTACTGATAATGCCGGATTAAAAACTGGTGTAAAAACAGATATTACTTCAATCCGTCTTGAAAAAGTGACCTTACAGAATTCTGAACGGCAAACTCTTGAAGACGGAGAGCGAATTGCTCAGGACGAAGGACTTTCTTACGCAACAATTTATTTTGTTCCTGCCGCCACAGCAAAAGACAATGCTGATACTTCAGATTCGATAATCGTTTACGAAGTTTACCAGGGAACTGACGACACGGGAAAAATCATCTACAGCGGAAAGAATTCGGGCGGAGAAATGAAGCTTATGCTCCCTGCCGGCGAGAATTTAATCCGCGTTTATTCACATAAAGATTTGTATGCAGACTCAATTCCAGTTGATTACGGCGTAAAAGTCTTAAAAAGTACGCTCTATGTTGCGCAAGACGGAAGCGACACAGCCAACAATGGAAGTAAAAGTTCTCCTTTTGCAACTGTAACGCACGCAATTTCAGATGATGGTTTTGATGACCTTACAGAAGAATGTACTCTGCGAGTTTCGGGTGAAATCAGCGACAGTCCGAAATTGACCACGGCAAACGCAAATCTTACGATTGAAGGCATTACTGGTTCTGATTCTATTTCAAACTTTACGATGAACGCTAACGACGGAACAGCGGTGCTTTCAAAAATGAACGTTACAGGCGACGTTACGGTAAAAAATGGAACGCTTGAACTTTCAGATTCTACTGTTGCGGGAGATTTAGCTTTAGGTTCAGGTTCGCTTGTGTTAAAAGGCAGCACTACGGTTGTCGGTGGGCTTTCTCTTGCAGAAGACTGTACGATTGCGGTAGAAGACTTGACTGCCGAAAAGGTTGCAACAATAAAAGGTATAAATACCTGGAATCTTGGAACAACAGTTCTTACGGGCGAAGGCATTACTTACGAAACCTGTTTAAAATTCAGCGTAGACGGAACAAAAGACGGAAAAACATTGTGTCTTAAGCCTTCAAGTGACGGAAAATCTGCGGTTCTTGCGCTTGAAGGCGTTTCTATAGAAACAGAAATGAGCGGAGTTGAAGAATACGAACTTGAACTTACATACGAAGCAGAGGACAACAAAATCACTCTTACTGCAAAAAAAGACGGAAGTGAAGTAACACCGGATTCAGTTACTTATAAACTTTATCAGAATAAAGTATACCTTTGGGATTTTGAAGACGGCGCACTCCCGGCAATTCTTCCGGCGGGCGACTATACTGTAATAGCAACGGCAACAATCGGCAGCTACAGTTACGACGTTGAAAAGGACATTACGATTTCGGCTGAGACTGACTCAGACTAAAAGGGAAAAATGAATATGAAAAAAAATAATCTGTATAAAATACTTTTTGCATTTTTAGCAGTTTTAACTTTTTTTACCGGCTGCACCTCTTTTTTTACCGGCGAAAATTCGCAGGAAAGTGTTCCGGACGGAAAGTGCCTTATCTGCGTAAATCCCGGACTTCCGGCACGTTCGGCTTTTCCTTCTGACCTGTCTGACGTAGTTTACGGTCTTGTAATTTCCTACGAAAGTTCGGGCGAAATAAAATATC
>CAZXCR010000241.1:0-3591 GCA_964639315.1 uncultured Treponema sp.
TTGGATACAACTAAATCAACTTTCTTATTAAAGTTTTCAATCTTATCGATGATATTTACACCGTCAGACGCTCTTGAATGCAGGGTTTTTAAATCGATATCAAAAACATAACATTCGGCTTCGTCTTGTAACTGATTCATTATTTTGCATTTGCCAGCACCATAATCGAGGATTGTCTTTGGCGAGTAAGATTTTATCTTTTGGATGATAATCCCATCGTGAATTGCTTCTTTTTCTCTTTTGTCGATTAGTTTTTTGAAATTATCAAGTCCGAAAAGAACAGTTTGGTCTTCATTCATATAATCCATTTCAATCAGTTCTGTGAATTCGTTTTCAGTTAGATTTGGATATTTGACCATTTCAAAAGCTCTTTTTAACTCTCTGTTGAAATTTGATTCATTAAGAGGAACAATGCTTTTTCCGTAATCGATAAACTTCAGCTTGCCATCAAGTAAAATGAAGTTTTCCTTCTTGATATTAGAAATAATAAGACTTTCGCTTTTCAAGAATCTTAATAAAAGAATCAGTTCTTTGATGTGACCGCCAGTATATTTTGATGCCTTTCCGTTTTGAACATATGTGATTACTTGGTATCCGTTAATTATTTTAAAAGACAAAGTTGCTAATTGGTCACATTTATAGAAATTTTTGGAGGCTTTTTGAAGAAAATCAAAATCTTGTTTGTTATAAAAAACTTTATAAATAGAAGAATCGTCTTTTGATAAAACAACGCCTTCTTGCCCATAACCTAAAAGAGAATATTCGTCGCCAAATAATGATAAAATTTCGTCTTTTTTGCTTTCGTATTCGTGCTTTGCGATGGTATTTCTTATTACATCATAAGCTGCTCTAACCGTTGGTTCGTATAAATAATACTTAGCTTTCTTTGTGAACCTTTTGATGAAATTGATGTTAAAGCCTTTATATGAGTCTTTGCCTAATATCGTTAATAAACCAACTATTCTATAGAAAGAATCAACAATTCTAGTCAGTCTAGTTTCGAAAGTTATTTTGAAGGTTTGATAGAAAGATTCTCTTGTTCCATCAATGTTTGATTCCATCGTTTTGGTGAAGGATGAGCCAAGCAGGTCTTTTAAAAGTTTATTGGCTTCGGATTCCAGTATAAAATCAGTTTTGATTTTTGAATGCAAAGTAGCAAAGGACGAGCCTACAACCTTAAAACCTGATTTCTTAGCTTGTTCAACCCAAAAATAGTCACCACGTCTAGCAATTTTGTCTCCAAACCTTGCTGAAATATTTGGAATATTCAAAGCTTTTCGATTGAAAATGATTGTGTTTCCGCCTCTGCAGTAAGGGGTGAATTCATTTAGGTTTTTTACAAAAAGTTTTCTTGAACTTGCCTTTCCTGAGAATACATCATCAATTGAATTTGCCTCTGAGAATAAAGGCGTTTCTAAACCAATATGATTTTCCGAGAAATCGTAATAGTAGTCCCTGTTGTCATAAATATCAGTTCTATAATAGCCGGATTTTTTTAATGCGGTTTTATAAGTGAAATCTAGTAACGAACTTCTTAATGTTGAAAGACTTGGAAGCGGTGCATCTCCTGAATATGATCCGATGACGACGTCGTATTTGCCTTTATACTTAGAAAGAATTTTTTTGACATCTAATTCGTTGATGATGAATTTTGAATTTTCCCTGGAATAATATTTGAATTCCATATCGTCATCTAAAATCCAAATAACATCACCGTCTTTTGTGTTTTCTTTCAAAAGTTCGTGCAGAATTGTTCTTGCTACAGCTATGTCTTTAATTTGACCGCTTTTTTGCAGTGAGTCATAAGCAAATTCTAAACAGTCGATTCTTAGTCCAATATTTTTAGCTTCGTCTAAATTGATGAGTTTTGCTTTAGCTTCATCAGCTTTATTGATGAAATTTATCGATGGATGTTCGATATTGCAAAGTAAAATTATGGAATAATCGATGTCTTTTAGATTTGATATATCGTTTAAAAGTCTAAGACCTAATTCTTCGCTTGAAGCTATAAAACCAAACACCACACGGTCATCAAAATTATTATTTGAAATACTGATGGGGGAGGTAGATGATTTTTGTTCTTTTGGTAAATTTTCGTCTATGTTTTCTTCGTTGAGTTCTGTGTATCGCTTGGCTCTGTTAAAAAACTGAAATTTTTCATCTTCATTCATTAGCCCGTAATATTTTGAATAAAAATATGAAAGACTCTTCTTTTTACCGTTGTTGCTATTAGTAAGCCGTGGTCTATCGTTATGAGCGTCAACATCAACAAGGGATTCGTCAATCGTTTGGTATTTAGGATTTAACATCAACACTCGCGTGAAAAAATCTCTGTCGGTTGTGGAATTTAAAGCCTCGTCAAAACCTCCTGCTTTGAGCAAAGTGCTTAACTTGATAAAGGTATTTGACCCTTGAATATGCGGATTTTTGGTAAGAAATGATGATTTATTTAATTCCTTAGGAACACTTAAAGGAAAATTTTTGCCTTCTGAAAAATAATTCAACCCGGCAACAACAAAATCTGGCTTGCTACATAAATTTAAACAGCAGGATTCTATGTAATTTGGTTTCCAGGAATCGTCATCATCAAGAAAGGCAATATAAATGTCGTCGGGATTTTCTTCGTTATGAAGGAGATGCCTTAAAACAATATTATCGATTGCGGTATTTAGATTACCAGCGTAGTTCCTTGTATATCTGTCTTTTAGAAATATGCATTTTTCTTTGCAAAGATTTTGATCCTTGCTAAAACAAGCTTCGTCAGAGTCGGATACAACTATTAATTCATCTAATTTTCTTGATTGATTTAATGCAGAAGTTAACGCTATCTTCAATAACTCGTTTCTGTTCTTGGTGGCGATGATACCGATTATGTAAGCCATAAAATCTCCAGTACGCAAAAAAAGCGACCAAGTTCACTAAAACCCAGTCGCCAAAATTCTTTTGTATACTGGATGCAGGTGACCTGTGGCAGCCAATTAGATTTCATCAATCCGTTTCAGCCTTTAACGCCTTCATCGCTTATATGATAACGCAAAATTCGAGTTTATTGCAAATTTTACTTATATGGAGCGAAGTTTTTTTTCTGCTATAAATTTTTTTACGTTCCGGCAAGCGAAACTCGTAGGATTGCTTTGTTAAGAAATAAATTTTTTCTTAACAAAAAGACTGCGAGTTTGTGGCTGTTACTGAGAAAATCCTCCCATATAGCCGTCAAAAGTTAAATCTTCTTTTCTAGCAAAACCAGATTTATATTTTCAAGCCCGTTGAAAGTGCAAGGGACGATTCCGATTTCTTTAAAACCGAGTTTTTTGTAAAGAGTTCTAGCGGCAATATTTTTTACATTTGTATCAATTCTGAGAAAATGACAGCCGTTCTGTAGAGCGTATTCTTCGTAAAAAGCTTCCATCGTTTTGCCAAGTCCTTTGCCTTTTTGCTCTGGATCCACAACAAGCGTGTGCATAACCATTACCTGATCGTTGGGAGCGGAAAATTGCCATGCTGCACCTGCGTAAACATCGACCTGGAGTTGGTTCAAGATTGCGGAAACGGTAATTTTTCCGTCAGTTTCTGCGACAAAAAGGTCGTCGC
>CAZXCR010000242.1:0-3589 GCA_964639315.1 uncultured Treponema sp.
GCTTGCGACAAACTCGCGGTCTTTTTGTTAAGAACAAATCTATCCTAAAAAAAGCAATCCTACGAGTTTCGCTTCCCGGAACGTAAAAAAATTGTGGCAAGAAAAAGAATTCGCTCCTAAAAATCCCTAGTCTCCTAAAAATCCAGCACATCACATTATATAGACATTAAAAACGCTAAGTAATAAAATGCTCTGTATGGCAGAAAACAGAAAAATCATTGCGCAAAACAGAAAAGCTCATTTTAACTACACAATTGAAGATTCAATTGAATGCGGAATCGTTCTTGAAGGCACAGAAGTAAAATCTGTAAAAGACGGAAACATTTCTTTTAACGACAGCTTTGCACTGATTGAAGGCAATGAAGTTTGGGTTCAGAATTTTCACATTTCAGAATATTCTTTTTCCTCTGTTTTTAACCACGATCCTGACCGCAAAAAAAAGCTTCTTTTACACAAGGATCAAATAAAAAGACTAAAACGCAAAGTAGAAGAAAAAGGCTGCACTTTAATTCCGCTGGACTTTTATTTAAAAGACGGTCGGGTAAAAGTAACGCTCGGAGTCTGCAAAGGCAAAAAGCAGTTTGACAAAAGAGCCGATATAAAAGAAAGAGACGTAAAACGCGATCTTGCAAGAGAATTTAAGAATTCGCAGCGATAACGGAGAAATTTTTGGCATTTACTTCAAAACGGGCTTTGCTCTCACAATTTTTAATTCTCGTTTTAGCATTAAATCTTTATGCCACAATTCCTGTTGATTTTTACGCGACCGTAAGTTCTTCAAAAGATTCAAATATGCTCCGAATGACAACCGACCTTTTCTTTACACAGTTTCAGGCTTTAGACGGATACACTGTAAACGACAAGCGCGACACAAATTTTTCTGAGGAAAATGCAGTTTCTTCAAATATCGCCTTTTATGCAGAAATTCAAGAAGATTCAGCTGGCGGCTGGCTTTGCACTCTTAACGCAATAAAAAAAAGCGGAAACAAAAACGTGAGCATTACAAAAAAATATGCTTCATATTACAAAATCTTAATGGATGCAAAATCGTCTCTTGAAAATCTTCTTGCAAACTTGAATTCAAATTTAACTACACAAAATGAACTTGAAAACAAAACGTCTTTACTTCCGCAAGCAGAATCTCCTGCTTTAGATTTGGATTTTCTTGCAGGAACGTGGACTGGCGAAGAAGCTATAACTAAAATAATTTTAACTAGAGGCGGCAGAGGATTCATAATTTTTAAGAATGGCGCAAGTATGAATGTTTCTGTAGAACTCGAAAACTCCGGAAGCAAAACAATTGTGGTCATTAAGCAAACCACTAGAGCAAATGCCTCATTTTTTACGGAACTTTCGCGCTCTCTTGCACTTCAAAGCGCTGTTGACGCACCGGCAATTGAATGGAATCTAACCTTGATTTCAGACGACACTCTTGAGGGAACAAAAAAAACTCTCTTAGAAGATCCGGAAAATCCGGGTAAGGTAAAAAGCGGAACCGTCAGCATAAAGTGGAAAAAAACAATTTAAGGATTTTTTAAAGATTTTTTTGGAAACTGCCGGCATTTTTTTAGCAAATACTAGACTTTCTAAACTTGCCACTAAATTAAAACTGACCCCTGCCTTAATATTTTTATACAGTTCTTTTCATCTTCGTTTTGAATTTTTACAATTGTTGAAGGAAGTGCGCCTTTTTTATCGCCATCGCACACAATCAAATCAGCTTCGCTTTCAAATTCATCT
Source organism: uncultured Treponema sp. (assembly GCA_964639315.1). Lineage (GTDB taxonomy): Bacteria > Spirochaetota > Spirochaetia > Treponematales > Treponemataceae > Treponema_D. The sequence continues at coordinate 1,741 of CAZXCR010000242.1, forward strand.
TGTATTTTTTCTATTTCGTCCAAAACTGGCATTCCGCTACGGTTAACGCTTGTAGAAAAAATTGGGGCGCCACACTGGGCAATAAGATTTCTAAGCCATTCATCTCCTGGGCAACGAAAAGCTACGGTCGGTTCAAAATGAAAAAGCGGTGAATCTTTTTTCAGATTTACAATAATCGTAAGGGCACCAGGCCATTTTGCAAGAAGACTTTCAGGAATTTTATCATCTGTGTAAAGAAAAAGATCTTCTGGTTTTGAAATAAGCTGAATAAGAGGCTTAGTTTCTTCCCTTCCCTTTATTTTGCGGATTTTAGAATCAGTTTCAAAAATTTTACTTGTCTTTAAGTCAACAATTCCGCTAAATCCGTAAACTGTATCAGTTGGAAGAATACAAATTTTTCCGTTTTTTAGAAAATCACAAGCAAGGTCTAAAGAATTTTTATCAGTTTTATTGCATATCATAAACAGCAGTTCCTTTTACAAAGTGCAGGTATTTTTTTCGTTTTGGAAGCTCAATTCTACCTTTTGAAATGTCATAAATCAAAAGAACAGAATATACAAGCAGAAAAATTATAAACCCCGTCATTTTGCAGTATTTTTCTTCAACAAAGTCAATTTCACCATGACGCAAAACTGTTCCCGGTTCAAAAATTGCATTTTCTCTTACTTTTAGTCCACTGATTTTAACAAGTTTTTCATTTTGTCCTACAAAGCCAAGTTTTTTTGCATACGCCGAAATAACATCACCATCTTTTTCAAGCGCAATTTTTTCAAGACTAAGTTCACTGTTTATTTTTTCAAGTTCAAAACATCTTTCACTCAAAAGTCGCTTTTGTTTTTGCATTTGACTGTACGCTCGTATTCCGTCCGGGCCAAAAAAGCACGACATAAGAACATAAAATAAGGTTCCGGCAAAAAATGCTGTTAGTAATCTGAATCTTTTCATTATGATTTTATTTTCGGAAGTAAAAAAAAATTTATTAAGAGCAAAACGCCTTGTTAGCTAAAAAAAATATTTTGTGGAAAAAAACAGCGGAATATAGTAAAATTGCCTTTAAGTTGGCACTCAGTTCTGCCGAAATTCATAAAGGATAAAAAATTTCTAAAAAAATCATTTTAGAAAGTCTAAAAAAGCAATGCTCTAAGCCGCAGATTTTGCAAAAACTTAGAACTTTAAGGCATTAAGAAATTTACAAAATGAATTTTAAAATGCATGCAACTTTTTAATTTTTTACACAGAGGATTTTTATATGAGTGATACTTCAGACACTTTAAATTCCGAACTTGACGAATATGGAGTATGGGTCAAAGCTCCGCAGAAGGATTCAGAAAAAAGCGATTCAGACATTGCAGATTTAGACACAGTTCTTGAACCTGATTCCCTTAACGAGTCTGTTTTTAAAGACGAAGCTTCCAGTGCTGAAATTGATTTGCCAGACTTTTCATCCCTTGATGAAAACACAGACGACGAACAAAAAACAAGCGAATTTGGCAATTTCGAAGAAGTTCCGCTAAAAACCTCTGATGGCGACGCAGAAAATCAGCAGGCAGAGCAAAATAACAATCCAGCTGAAAATGAAACTGAAGAAATTTCTTTAGATGAGTTTATGACTGACGGTTTTACAGATCCAAATCCGCAGGAACCAGAAGAGCAAAATACAAACGAGAATTTTTCTGAGCAAGAAGACGCTCCAAATGCTGATCTTCCAGATTTTTCTGAAGTTGATTCAGCATCTTCTGAGCAAAAAGAAAATATAAGCGAAGATGGAGGTGCAGATTCAGCTAGTTTTGAAAATGATTTTTCTTCACCTTTAGATCAAGCACATCCTGATTCAAGTTCCGTTCCAGAT
>CAZXCR010000243.1:0-2718 GCA_964639315.1 uncultured Treponema sp.
CGCCATCTGGCAGATTGATTTTTTTTATGATGCGAGCAACCGTTCCAATTTTGTACAAGTCAGAAAGCACAGGCTTATCCACATCATTTTTTATTAAAACAATTCCAATGTAACCGCTGTCTTTTTGAGCTTCGTCAATAACTTTTATGTCTTCTTCACTGTTAATAATCAGCGGAGTAAAAATTCCTGGAAAAATAGGCCGGCTTCCAAGCGGAATTATGGGCAGCTTGTTAGGAAGCTCAGGTGACGCCGGCAGTCCCATAATTTCTTCGATTTTATCTTTATCATCGCTTTTCATATCTATAAATATATTCAAGAACGCAAAAAAAGACAAATTCTGTTATTGAGGGATTATTTTTGGTTACACGAGGATTTTTTGTGGACAGGAAATTTTGTTGCAAGTTTTTCTTACTTGGAGCAAATTTTTTTTCTCAAGTGTGCATCGCAGGCTTCGCTTATATTTTCAGGCAACGTGGCTTAACCATCGGGATATGCGAGTTTTGGAACAAAACTTGCAGAGCAAGCGAAGCTTGCGGCTTTTTCTCGCACACACTGTGCGCTCGGCTGCAAATTTTTTAGTAAGCCGCTGTTCCGGCCTTGCGCTTACGCTCCATTCCGGCGTTTCACACCGGAACTTCGGGCCTCCATAGCGGGCTAGGCTTGGCTTATTTTGTATGTTAAGAAAATATCCGCGACATTACGCGCGCGCCGTGTACTTGCAGGAAATTTTTTTTGGTTACACGAGGAATTTTTGTAAAGAGGGAATTTTGTTGGTTACACGGGGATTTTTTGAGGATAGAAAATTTTTGTTAGTAAAGAAAATTTCTTTGTTAAGAAAAAATCCGCGCGCGCGCGGTTACTAACAAAATTTCCTCTTCACACAAAAATCTATTTTTTAACAAAACAATTCCACGAGTTTCGCCTGCGAAACTCGTTAGCAACCGCAGGTTGCGGCTTTTCTTTACTAAGAAAATATCTTCTGCAGTACCCCGCGCACATAAAAAACGCCCGCCTTCATTCCAGAAACTTCCGGAATAAAAACGGGCTTTTATCACAGTTCTTTCAAAAACTTATTTTTCCCAAAGTTTTTCTGGATAATATCCGCTGTGAATTTTAGCAGCAATTTCTTTTTTTACATCAGCGCGGTCTTCTGGATACGTCATTCCAAACCATTTTTCTGTTGATGTAAAGAATTTTACGCTTCCTTCGCCAGCTTTTACAATGTCACTTGCGGCAACCGGCAAAAGGGCTTCGGTTTTAGGCTGACCAAGCGATGTTTTTTTGAAATTTTCCCAGTATTCGTGGAAACCTTCAAAAGCCTTGTTTGAAAAACCAAATAAATTCATACTTACCCATTCTTTTCCGGTAAGTTCAAAAGTTTTTCCGTCAAGTTCGCTTATAATTTTTTCGCCTTCGTAATAGATTTTTGTATTTTCTGTAATTGATTCAAGATATCCGTCTTTTACAGTACAAACTCCTCTGCTTACAGAACCGCTTTTACTCATTGTGTTGCCAAGAACGTAGCCAACCATTGCGTGTTCCGTAGAAGTAGGTTCGATTGAAGAAAGATATTTTCCAAGCGTTTCAAAAGCATCTCTTCCGTAATAATCATCGCTGTTGATTACGGCAAATGGGGATTTGATTTTATCTTCTGCACACAAAATAGCGTGCAAAGTTCCCCAGGGCTTTGATCTTTCTGCAGCAGTTTTTAATTCATCAGCAGAAAGCAGTGCATCTTTTGACTGAAAAACATATTCTGCATCAAAATTACGTGCAATGCGGTCAAAAAGGCGTTCTCTAAAATCTTTTTCAATATCCTTTCTGATTACAAATACAACTTTTCCAAAGCCGCATTTTTTTGCGTCGTAGGTTGCAAAGTCTAAAAGACATTCATCATTAAGACCCACGCCGTCAATTTGCTTTACTCCGCCATATCTTGATCCCATTCCAGCAGCAAGAACCAATAAAGTAGGTTTCATAACACACTCCAAATTTTTTATTTTCTAGGCAGTAATTGTTTCAAGGGCGAGCTTTATCATATTTGTAAAACTTGTCTGTCGCTCTTCTGCCGTAGTTTCTCCTCCAAGAAGAATATGATCGCTTACGGTAAGAATTGCCAATGCCTTTCTGTTGAATTTTGCAGCCAGTGTGTAAAGTTCAGCAGCTTCCATTTCAACTCCAAGTGCTCCGTATTCTGCCCAAAGCTTCCAGTTTGACTTTGGATCGTAGAACATATCGCTTGAAACTGCCAAGCCAACCTTTGTTTTTAAGCCGATTTCCTTAGCCTTTTCATAAGCTGTGCTCAAAAGACCGTAGTCCGCAATAGGAGCAAAATGCAGTCCGTTAAAACGCATTGTGTTAAGTCCTGAATCAGAGCAAGCACCCTGAGCAAGAATTACATCACGAAGTGCAAGATCTTTGTTAATTGCACCGCAAGTTCCCACACGGATTGCTTTTTGAACTCCGTAAAACTGAAAAAGTTCATTTACATAAATAGACAGCGAAGGCTGACCCATACCGGTTCCCTGAACTGAAACTTTTTTTCCCTTATAAGTTCCAGTAAATCCGTACATACCGCGAACTTCGTTATAGCAAACAGGATTTTCAAGGAATGTCTCTGCAATAAATTTTGCGCGAAGAGGATCTCCAGGAAGAAGAACGCTTTCCGCAATAGCACCTTCAGGCGCATTGATATGTGTACTCATAGACTTTTAATTA
>CAZXCR010000243.1:2728-3554 GCA_964639315.1 uncultured Treponema sp.
AAAAAAAAAAAACAAAAAACCCCCCCCCCGCCGCAATTATTACCACTGGATGAAGTTTTGTCTTAAAAAGCACCACAAGGCACACTACGTACAAAAACATCTGCGGCCAGTTAAAAAATTCGCGCAAAAAATCAAATGAAAACGAAAAATTTGCTGTGTTTACAAGCGAAAGCAAAATAACATTTACTAAAGCCACTAAAATCATTCCGCTTGTAGCAGGCCGCATAACGCCAAGCACGCACTGAACTGCCTTTTTTTCCTGAAATTTCATAAAAAAGCGCGCCACAATCATAATTACAATCAGAGAAGGCAGAACTTCGCCAAAAGTTGTTATAACTGCACCCACCGGACCGTAAAGTTCGTCGCCAATGTAAGTTGCAAGATTTACGCCAATTGGGCCGGGAGTACTTTCGCTGATTGCAAGCATTGAATAAAATTTTTCCTGACTGATTAATCCGTACTGTTCTACCAAAGTCTGCTGCATAAAAGTGGCTGCAACGAGTCCACCGCCAATCGCAAAAAGTCCAATGTAAAAGAAAACAAAGAAAAGATGTAAAAGACTCATTTTTTACCCTCCGGATTTTCTGCATGATTTTTTGTGCTGATGGAAGAATTCGCCGTGCTACCAGCCGAATTTCCCGCGTTACTGACAGATTTTTTTGTGCTAACAGCCGAATTTTCCGTGCTAACAGCAGAATTCTCTGTGTTAACAGCAAAATTCGCCGTGCTAACAGAAGAATCCTCTGCGTTACTGGCAAAATTTTTTGCATTACTGGCAAATTTTTCTACGTTACTGACAGAATTTTTTGTACTAACAGCCGAATTT
>CAZXCR010000244.1:0-3553 GCA_964639315.1 uncultured Treponema sp.
CCAATTGCCACAAGTTTTTTAGAAAATTTTCCGCCGCAAGAAATAAATTTATTTATATTCTCTTCAAGAATTTTTACAGTCTCAAAACGATTTTTTATAGACTCCGGGTCCGGCCAAATTCCCGCACTAAAATAAATAAAATTTTCTATTTTCGCCTTAAGTTCCGCGTTTTTTATAAGACCCAAAGTTTTTTCAAATTCATCAAGCCGCAAAAAAATATCGTCACACTTAGTTCCAATGTCCATCGCGAAAAAAACATTATTTTCCGCCATACCTTCAAGCATTTTGCAGCAAAACTCCTGCCCCTGCTCCTCTGCAATATTGAAAAAATGAAAATGCGTATCTGTAAACATAAAAGCGATTTTATAAAATTCAATTTTTTGAATCAAGGAAGGTCTGTTTTTTTTATTTGGAGCAAGTCTTTTTTACTCAAGCACGGCACTCCTGCTTCGCCTGTGTGCCGAATTTTTTTAGGAATCCCGCTTTCCGTGGTTGCGGCATCCGCCTTCATTCTTCCGCTTACGCTCCAGAACGCGCTATCGTGTTTTCCAAGTCACATTTTAGGCGTTAAGAAAGTAAATGTTTGTAAAGAAGACCTGCGAGTTTTCGAAGAAAACTCGACGAATAAAATGCCAAAGGCATTTTATTCAACTATCGGGGCTAGGCTTGGCTTGGGCGTTAAGAAAATAAATTCTTAACAAAAAGACCGCGAGTTTGTCGCACGAGACAAACTCGTTAGCAAACGTAAGCTTGCGACTTACTTGCGAAAACTGACAATAAAAACTCGAAAAAAAATTTTAGGCGGTAAAAAAATACTAGTCGGATTGGAGCAGTTGCCGCTAGGCAAGTGTTTTTGCCAAAGGCAAAAATACCGGAGCGATTAGCGGAGCTGCGCAAAGCCTTTACTTAGGGAATTTTCTCCAAAAATTATTCAGCATTAATCGCAATAAAGGCACTCGCTTTTCTGTAGGCGGCCGGCGTTTTTCCCGTAAGCTTTTTGAACTCGTCGTAAAACTGGCGGCGCGAACCGTAACCGCACTGCAACCGGATTTCGTCTATGGAATTCGTTGTTTCGCGGAGTCTCGCACAGGCCAAATCGCATCTTTGGTGCGCTATGTACTGCCCCACGGAAATTTGCATTGCCTCTTTAAAACAGCGCCCAAGATAATCGGGGTTAACATTGAGTCGGTCGGCAAAATACTTTACGGACGCATTCGGATTTGAAAGTTCGTCTTCCAAAATCAGCAGAATCTGGTGAACAAGTTTGTTGCTCGGACTTAAATTCGAATTGCCCGGCTTTGCAAAACTTTCTGCGCTAAAATCGAGGAGCAGTTTTTGTATGAGAAGTCTGTAAATTAACGGCGAAAACCCCGGCTTTTTAAACTCCTGCAGAATCTGATTAAACTGATTTTCAAATTTTGGCGGATTCTGAACGTCTAAATACGAGGGCAAAATTATGTCGTGCTCAAGACGCTGGTAGGCAACCGCCGGACTCGAAAGAATTGTTTGGGCTTTTTTTTCATTAATCTGGGTTGGAATAAAATAACGCTCAAGTCCGCTTTCGGTTTTTATGCAGTTGTAAATGTGAAGCCAATAGTAACTTACCGGCTCGCGAATTTGTTCGGCGCCAGTGTGAAGTTTTCCTGCCGGTAAAATAACTAGTCTTCCGGGCTTTACTTCAAGTACATTTTCTTCAACTTTTAGTAAGGCGGTGTTTTTTTTGCCAAAAATAATTACACTTTCGTTTTCCAAATTTCGCGTCATATGGATCCAGCCGGGATTCAGCATAGCCATTCCACAGGCGTAAGACCTAGTGTACTCAATGTGCTTAAAAAGATAGTAAATCATTTTTCACCCCGCGAAAAAGTCGGAAAACCGCACTTTATATCAATTTTATGTGGCTTTTTTTATTTTTACAAGGGACTTAACATAAAAACCATGAAGAAATTATTAAGTATTTTAACTTTATCAGTTTTAGCAGAGGTTTGTATGTTTTCTCAGACAACAGTTTTGAAGCCTAACACATTATTTGGTACATCACAGCAGGTTGGTCTTGATTATGTTCTGCGCGTAGATCCAGACAGACTTCTTTCAACGGCGTGCACCGCCATGGGCCAAAAACCAAAGGCATCACCTTACGGAGGCTGGGAAAGCCCTACTTACGGAGCCTGGCAAGACAGGACTTTAAGAGGACATTCTTTAGGTCATTATCTTTCTGCACTTTCTGGATTTTATGATTCAACAGGAAGCAAGGAAGCAAAAGAAAAGCTCGACTACACTGTAAGCGAAATTAAACGCCTGCAGAGAAAAGACGGCTTTTTTGACTGCATTCCGTCAACTCCGTTCGATCAGGTTTTTACTAGCAACGGAAACTTTAATGCAGGTCGCTTCGATTTGAACGGCTGGTGGGTTCCGTGGTACGCAATCCACAAAATTTATGCCGGACTTATTGATGCTTACACTTTGGGCAAAAATGATGACGCACTTGGAATTGTTATAAAAATGGCAGATTGGGCTGTAAGAGGCACTTCTAATATGACCGACGAACAGTTCCAGAAAATGCTTGGCTGCGAACACGGCGGAATGTGCAAGGTATTTGCTGATTTGTACGAACTTACTGGCAACGCAAAATATCTTGAAATGGCAGAACGCTTTATTCATCAGGAAATTTATAAGCCACTTGCAAAGGAAAGAGACAGACTCCAAGGTTACCACGCAAACACTCAGATGCCAAAAATCATTGGACTTGCAAAACTTTACGAAGTTACTGGAAAATCGGAATACCGCACAGCAGTTGAATTTTTCTTCAAAACTGTAACAGAAACAAGAAGTTACGTTATAGGCGGAAACTCAATTGGCGAACACTTTGGTCCTCAGTATTCAGAAGCTTTAGGACGCGACACCTGCGAAACTTGTAACACTTACAATATGCTCGAAATTGCACAGCACGTTTTCAAGTGGAACAAAAACAGTGATTCATCAGATTATTACGAAACCGCACTTTACAACCACATTCTTGCATCTCAAGATCCAGAAACTGGCGCAAAAACCTACTATGTTTCTCAGCTCCCAGGATTCTATAAAATTTACGGTAGCGAAGAAAACGCTTGGTGGTGCTGTACCGGAACTGGAATGGAAAATCCAGAACGCTACAATCGCTTTATTGCCGAAGAAATTGACGGAACTTTGTACATAAATCTCTTTATTCCTTCAACAATCACCACAAAAGACGGTTGGAAACTTGCTCTCGAAACAAATTTCCCTTACGAACAGAGCGCAACTATAAAAGTTCTTGCAAAAGGTTCAGATTCAAAAAAGATAAAAATAAGAATTCCATCTTGGGTTCAGGAAAAAGCAAAAGGTTCAGACGGATACACAGCTGCCGAAGATTTGAGTGCATCTTATGCAAAAAAAGTAGATCTTCCAATGAAACTTCACATTCGCCGCGCAACCGACCACTCAGGAAACTTCAGCATTCTTTACGGACCAATCGTTCTTGCAGCTCAGCTTGGAACAAAGCAGATGCCGCCTGATGTTGTAGATAACCAGGTTA
>CAZXCR010000245.1:0-3553 GCA_964639315.1 uncultured Treponema sp.
TCAAAAACTGCGTTTTTGAACGCTTCGCGCCGCTACAGTCGGGGCTAGGCTTTTTCACCTTTTTTTGTAAATTTTATTTAAACTCGAAATTAGACCAAGCAACAGACGCTTGATTTCGACAAGTTCAAGCGGCGCGGGATTATTTTGTTAAGAAATTACTTTTTTCTTAACCAAAAATTCTATCAGTACCGCGCGAACAGCAAGAGCCGGAACGCCGGTGATGAAAAAAAAATTTTTTCTTTTCTAACCTAAAACTTTTGTGATGAAAAAATACTTTCCGTCCAAAAAAAAGGAAAAAAGAGCTTACTTTATTCCAATTGCTAAAATTTAATAAGAATATTATTCTCTTAGGCTATGAACGAAAATGAAAAAACTCAAGACTTAGTGGGCAAGACCGACGCTCCGGGTGAAATAAATTCTTTGCAAAACGAAAACTTTTCTGAAACAGATTCCGTGGAAGTAAAAAAATCGACTGCCGCAAAATCGCTTGTAAAAAAAGGACTTTCGCTTTCGATTTTAACTTTGTGCTCACGAATTTTAGGCTTAATCCGCGAGATGACAAAGGCTAAATTTTTAGGAACTAGCAAATTTTCAGATGCTTTTGGAATTGCCTTTATGATTCCAAATCTTTTTAGGAGACTTTTTGCTGAAAATTCAATTTCGGTCGCTTTTATTCCAACTTTTAAAACTTACCTCGAAGACAGCGATTCGCTTGAGGGAAAAAAGAAAACTCAAAACTTTATAAGCGCAACTTTTACTTTGGTCACTTTTTTGACTGTAGTTTTTGTTTCTTTAGGGATGATTTTTGCGCCGCTGATTTTGAGGATTTTTTACAACACAGAAGATTTGGAAGCAATGAACGAGGCCGTTCTCTTAACAAGAATTATGTTTCCGTATCTTGTGGTAATTTCAATTGCCGCTTTTTTTCAGGGAATTTTGAACGCGCTTAAAATTTTTTCTCCTTCAGGATTCACTCCAATTCTTTTTAATTCAATTGTAATCATAACAACTTACCTTCTTGCGCCGCACACTGCAAATCCAGCACGGGCAATGTCGATTGGCGTTATTTTGGGCGGAAGTGTTCAGGCACTTTTTCAGCTTCCCTTCGTGTTAAAAAACAACTGGAAAATCACTTTTACTTCGCTAAAAAAGGCTTTTACAAATCCGGGGACAAAAAAAGTAATTGCGCTTGTGGGACCAACGATTATTGGAATGGCGGGCTACCAGCTTAACGACATTGTTTCGAGCGCACTTGCCACGAGAGCCGGAGAAGGTGTTATTTCGTCCTTGCAGTATTCGCTTAGGCTTCAGGAACTGATTTTAGGAATTTGCGCGGTTACAATTGGAACTGTAATTCTTCCAGATTTGACTGGCTTTGCTAAAAAAAATGAATGGCAGAATTTTAACTCGATGCTTTCGAATTCTGTAAAAATTATGACTTTTATTTCAATTCCAATCACTTTTTATTCACTTTTGATGGCAAGAGAAATTATAACTCTTGTTTTTGCGAGCGGGCGGTTTAACGAAAATTCCATAAATCTTACTGTGAAAGTTTTTAATTTTCATATAATCGGACTGTTTTTTATTGCGGTCAACAGAATAATTTCGCAAAGTTTTTACGCTCAGCAGAACACAAAACTTCCAACTTTTGCAGGACTCATAAATTTTGCAGCGAACATAATTTTTGCACTTTGTCTGGTAAAACCGATGAAAGGCGAAGGAATTGCCCTTGCACTCACAATCGCGAGCGCCATAAATACAATTTGTCTTTTTGCGTTTATGAAAAAAACTAAAAATATCAGTGTAAAAAGTCTTGTAAAATCCACAGTTCTTTACGCGCTAAAAATGATTTTGCTTTCGCTTATTTGCTGCGTTCCAATTTACTTTTTAAGAGAACCGCTTATCAATCTTTTTGCAGGCCACAACCGCTTTATTTCCGCTGGAATGCCAGTTTTGCTGAGCGCAATTTTATTTTTTGTTATGGGAATTTTTTTAATGCTGATTACAAAAGATCCGCTGGTAAAAATAATCACTAAAAAAATCAAAAAGAATTCTTAAAAAATTTACAGGAAAAATATATGACAAATTTAAATTCAATTTACAAATCAAGACGACAAAGAATTTATGATTATATGAAAAATCATAATATAAGTGCCTGCATTTTTAATGACAGCGAAACTCGCAGGGAACCGGCAGTACGCTACTTGAGCGGTCATCCTAGCGATGCACTTTTAATTCTTTTGCAAGAAAAATGTGTGCTTGTTCCGTGGGACGAAAATCTTGCGGCAAAAAAAGCCTTTGCTGACGAAATAATTCCGCTCACTTCGTTTGGTCGTAGCGATTTTGTTGCTATAAAATCTGTTCTTGAAAAAGAAGGGCTTCCGCTAAAATCCGCAGTTGCACTTCCGCCAAGCACGAGCTATTTGGACTGGAAAAAATACTGCGCTGAACTTAAAAATTTTTCAATTCTTTGCGAAGAGAATTCCGTTCATCAGTTTGTGGTAAAAATGAGAAGCGTAAAAGATGAATACGAAATTGAATGTACAAAAAAAGCCTGCGCAATAACTGACGAAATGACCGCTGCAATTTTAAAAATGGTTAAAAGCGGACAAATTAAAACCGAAACTGACGTTGCTCTTTTTGCAGAGCGGGAACTCAGAAATTTTGGCTGTGAAAGAACAAGTTTTGACACCTTAGCTGCAGGTCCTGAGCGAAGTTTTGCGATTCACGCATTCCCGGGCTACACAAAAAATGAATGGGCTGGCAACGGACTTTCAATTTTGGATTACGGAGTGTGCTACGAAGGGTACGCGAGCGACTGTACAATCACAATTGCGAAGGGAAATTTAAATTCGAAACAAAAAGAAATTCTTGAAACCGTTCAAAAAGCCTTTGACGAATGTTTGCCGCTATACAAAAACAAAAGTTCAATAAAAAAAGCTGCACTGAAAGCTGACGAAATTTTTGGCGCAATCAATAGGCAGATGCCGCACAGTTTGGGTCACGGAACGGGGCTTGAAATTCACGAAGCGCCTTTTATTTCAAGACGCGCCGATGAAAATCTTGTGTTCGAAGCAGGAAATATTGTAACGCTGGAGCCGGGACTTTACGACGCGGAACTTGGTGGCTGCCGTTTGGAAAACGATATTTTAATCACGGAAACTGGGAACGAGATTTTAAGCAAGTCGAAAATTTTTTACATCTAATTTGGAGCGAATTTGTTTACTTAAGTTTGCGATTGTTTCCCGAGTTTCGGCAAACGAAACTCGTAGAATTGCTTTGTTAAGAAATAGATTTTTTCTTAACAAAAAATTTTATCAGTAACAGTCGCTTGATTTCAACAAGCCCAATCGGTGCTTAAATGATTAATTGTGACAAACTCGAATTTTGACCACTTAACAAAAAAAATTTTTTTGCCAGAAAAAGTCTTTTGGTAACCGCGCGCGACGCGTACTTGTAGAAAAATTTTCTACTTAACAAAAAAAAATTTTCTGCACTAAGAAAACGTCCGCGACATTACCCGCGCGAATTACCAACAAAATTTCCAGTTAAG
>CAZXCR010000246.1:0-3547 GCA_964639315.1 uncultured Treponema sp.
ATAAAATCTTTTTGCTAAGAAAAAATCTATTTCGTAACCATCGCGCCAGAAGCTTGCGGCTTTTACTGCGCTACGAGTACTTTTGGCATTTGTGCGTAAGTTTTGCTGATTGTACCCCAGCTTTTTAGCACGTCAGAAACTGCATCACGGAACGGAATGTAGGTGTTTTCAAGTGATTTTGCTTCTGTGGCAATTACATCGTATTTGTCTCCGCCTTCTGCCATAAAGTCATTTACAACCACTGTGTAAGTTTCGCTGTCTTCTACAGTGCGACCGTCATCAAGAACGATTTTTGTAACTCTTGAACCTTCTGGCTTTTGTGTTGTGTAGTAAACGGTTCCTCCGGCAAACTGTCCTGCGCGGAAACCAGCGGTGTTAATTCCGTGGTCAACAATCTTTTTTAATGTAGCACCGCTTACTGTAGCAATTACGCCTGTGTTATCAAACGGAATCAGTTCCCACATATCATTTACTGTTAAAGTGCCAGCATTAATTGATTTTCTAAGACCGCCACCATTTGTTACTGCAAAGTCAGTTTTGAAGGCAGCTTTCATTGCACTTGCAATTACATAACCGAGCGGAGTAACGTTTGGCACATTTTCTTCGTGACTAAGTTCTTCTTCTACAAAAGCAATTGTTTCGCCAAGCTGAGCTCCGTATTTTGTTTTGTAAGAAGCCACCAGCGAAAGTACATCTGCATTTTCTGTAATTGAATCTTTTTCTTTGTAAACTTCAATCACACTGCCCTTTGCACTTACCAAGCCGTCATTATTAAATTTTAATTTTATCTGACTGATTGCCCTACCGTAGTTGATTGCCTGCACTACAGGAACGCCATTTACAAGTCCGTTTACATATTCGTGACTGTGACCTGTAATTACTGCGTCAATTCCTTTGATTCTGCACAAATCTTCAAGTTCAGTAGATTCGTCTGCGCTTACTGGATTGCCCTTGAAAAGTCGATTATTGTGACTTCCTATGTGCGAAAGTACAATCACTGCTTCCGGATGATAAAGTGCATCAACTTTGCGCAAAACTTTTCTTACGCTTTTTGCTGGATCTAGAAATTCAAAATCTTCAATTTTATTTTTTGACGCGGTGTAGATTGTGTCTACTGTGGCAGTTCCAATAACGCAAATTAAGTGACCACCAATGTTGTAAAGTTCATAATCTTTTAGCCATTCTGGTTTTTTGCCGTCTTTTTTGTAAACAAGATTGCACGCAATAAAATTAAAGTTGCCGTCTTTTTCCCATTCAGCAAATTTTTCTTCGCCCCAGTCAAATTCGTGGTTTCCAATTGTGCTTACTGCAAGGTCTGCATAGTTGAAGAAATCTGAAACAACTTTTCCGCCGCTCAAGTTTGAAAGCGCACTTCCCTGATAGTTGTCTCCTGCGCTAACAAAAATGCTTTCTGGATTTACTGCTTTAAGTTCGCTAACAACTTCGTAAAGTTTTGCAGCTCCCGGATTTTTTCCCGATAAATCTTCTTCAACAGAACCATGAAAATCATTTATTGCAAAAACTGAAACATATTTTGATTTTCCGTTTGATAGAATTTCGCTTGCTGAATTTGTGCTGCCCATTTTGCGGATTTGCACGTTCTGGGCAAAAACTGACGTACCTAATGCAAAAATAAATGCTGCAATACCTAATATTTTTTTCATATTTTCTCCTGTTAATCTCTCACAAGGGCTTTTTTCGCTGACCATAAAAAGTCAGGTCAAAACTATAATTTTTTAGTCAAAAAGCATTTTTCCGCTTACAAGAAGAGAAGAAATGCGCTCGTCTGTTCTGCGTGAATAAGAAGGAGAACTTGCATATTCAAGAGAAAGTTCCAGTACTTTTACAGGCTTAAAGGAAATTCCAGCCTTTATTGTTGTAAAGTCGTAAAAATTCTGTTCTGGAAGAGATGACATATCGTCCCAAACAGAAAGTTTTGTGTTCTGATAAAAATGGAAGGCACTGTAGAGTTTTACTGGTACATTTACAATATCCTGCATATCAAAACTCAAATCAAGGTAGGCACCGTAACTGTAAAGTTCAAACTGATTGTACAAAAGACCTTCGCCGCCTGCAGTTACGTCAAAAATGTCATAAGAAATAAAATATTCCGGATTAAAGCTGATTTCGCCCGCAAATTTTAATGCCTGCGCTGCGTTTGCTGTATAAAAATCGCCTTCTAAAGAATAGCCGTAAAATCTGTCGCTGGAAGTGTACTGTTTGTGCGTAAAGTTAGCGCTCTTGTACTGGCAGCCAAGACTTGCATTTGCCCCGTAAGCACCGCCATAAAGTTTTGCCGCAAAAGAATAAGCCATCTGGTAAGAAGCACTGTCAACTTCGCGATCTTTGTAATTTAAAAGCATTGCTTCCAAATCTGAACCGTAAGAAATTGCTGTGTGCGACTTGTAACTTGCTGCTGCGTCTACTGCAAAATTTCCTGTGCTTGCCATAAGATCGCTTGCAACCGCTCCAAATTCCGCAGAAAAATCCGCGCCTAAATTTTCAAAGAAGGTGTTGTAACGTGCAAAGCCTTTTAGCGCAAGTTCGCCAGGCATTCCGCTGTAATATTCAAGAGAACTTGTGTCCCAGTCTTCGGCGGTTTGTTCTTCTCCGCCAGCAAGTCCTAAACTTACAGAAGCTTCAAGTCCCTGAACAAAACCGCGTTTTAAACTGACTGTAGCCGCACTTCCGCTTTCGCTCTGCCCTGCCAAATAAGAATAAATGTCTTTTCCAACAGTAAGGCGCTTTCCTAAAAAGTCGAGTCTTACGTCAGCAAGTCCGCCAATATTTGTGATTGCAATGTATGCACTGTTGATTGCGTCTAGTGGAGAATCGCTTGAAGTAGTTCCTGCAGCAACTTTTTCAAATTCGCTTATAGCCTTCATTTTTAATTCTGCAAGACGTTTGTTTTCGCTGCTTAACGAAGCATAGTCATTTTGGTCAATATTTCCTGTAGAAAATACGTCTGAATAAAGAGTTTTTATTGCGGTTTGAATTGCATATTTTATGTCAGTATAAAGACACTGAGCATCTGCCCATTTTTGACTGTCCCAGTTTACGTCGTCTGCGCGTTCTACAAGTGAACCCTGAATAAACTGGTAGCGGGAAGAACTTTCACCGTAACTTGTTGTAGGCCATTTTGATCCCCAACTTTTTCCGCAAGCCGTAATTGGTGAATAAGGAAGACCGTATTTTGCTTCGTTTGCTTCGTACCAGTCAATCATTGGCTGAATTAAAGAATAGTGATTGGTATTTGAGCTTTCTGTGTAGCTTGAAGATGATGATGCTGCGCTATTGTAAATTGCTGCCATATCAACACTTAAGCCCGCTTCGTAACCAATTCCTTTTTTTGCTTCGATTCCGTTTTCTTTTTCAACCGCCCATTCGCTTGCTCGCGTAAAACTGCCTGAAATATCAATGCTGGTGTCTACGCTGTAATCGCTTGAAAGACCTGGAACTGCCTCGTATTCAGGATTGCCGTCAATATTTTCAATTCCTGTTGAAACAGACGCGCCTGCTGTAATAGAAGGCTTTAACGATGAATAAG
>CAZXCR010000247.1:0-1509 GCA_964639315.1 uncultured Treponema sp.
ACCTGAAAATGCGGCAAGTTTTGCATACTACGGTCTTTATTCCCTTCAGCATCGCGGGCAGGAAAGCTGCGGAATTGTTGTAAATGATGACGGAATTTTTTATTCCCACAAGGATTTAGGACTTGTAGGAGATGTTTTTAGTTCTGATGTTCTTTCAAAATTCCCTAAGGCAACCATGGCAGTAGGTCATGTGCGCTACGGAACTACTGGTGCTACAAACCGACTTAACTGTCAGCCTATTGAAGTAAATCACTTAAAAGGCAAAATGGCTCTTGCACATAACGGAAACTTAAGCAATTCCCTGCAGTTGCGCGAAGAACTTGAACTTTCCGGAGCAATTTTCCACACCACTACAGACACAGAAACCATCGCGTACCTTATTACAAGGGAACGTCTTACAGCCCCTTCAATCGAAGATGCCGTAAGTAATGCAATGGATAAAATTGACGGCGCATATTCGTGCGTTTTAATGTCTTCTGCAAAACTTTTAGCCTTCCGCGACCCTCACGGATTTCGTCCTCTCTGCTACGGAAGAATGAGTGACGGAACTTACGCAGTTGCTTCAGAAAGTTGTTCTTTAACGGCGGTAGGTGCTCAGTTCATAAGAGATGTAGAACCTGGCGAAATTGTAGTTTTTAGCAAAGACGGAATTACAAGTCGCAAAGAGCACTGCCACACTAAACCAAAAACCACCTGTATTTTTGAATACATTTATTTTGCACGTCAGGATTCAATAATTGACGGAGTTGGAGTTCACGAAAGTCGCTTAAGAGCCGGCGAAGCACTTGCAAAAGTTGCCCCTGTTGACGCAGACATTGTAATCGGAGTGCCAGATTCTGGACTTGACGCAGCATTAGGATATTCAAGAGCGTCTGGAATTCCCTACGGAATGGGATTCATAAAAAATCGCTACATTGGTCGCACCTTTATTTCACCCGGTCAGGATAACCGTATGGATAAGGTCAAAATCAAGCTGAACCCAATAAAAAGTACTGTAAAGGGCAAAAGAGTTGTTATGATTGACGATTCAATTGTGCGCGGAACTACCAGCGGTCAGATTGTAAAACTTTTACGAGATGCCGGTGCCACTGAAATCCATATGAGAATTTCTTCACCAGCTTTTATGCATCCGTGTTATTACGGACTTGTTATTGATCTTGAAAAAAATCTGTTTGCCTGCCATCACAGCGTAGAGGAAATTGCAAAAATAATCGGAGTTGATTCGCTTGCATACCTTCCGCTCGAAGAATTAAAAAATCTTACCGGAAGCAGTGAATACTGTGCAGCCTGTTTCGATGGAAAATATCCTACGCCAATCCCTTCAGACACCAGAAAAGACCGTTTTGAAACAAAGCTTTCAGACAAAGATAAAAAATGACGGCAGACATAATTCTTGTAATTCTTGCATCAGTCCTCCTCATTACCGGATTAATCGGAACAGTTGTGCCGGTTATTCCGGGAGTTCCGCTTTCGTGGGCGGGACTTTTAGTAGCGCACTGGTGTTCTTAC
>CAZXCR010000247.1:1519-3542 GCA_964639315.1 uncultured Treponema sp.
CTTACAGTCAAATAAAAGTTTGGGTTTTAATCGTAACGGGAATTATTGCAGTGGCAGTTTCCATTTTAGATAACTTTTTGCCTTCAATGTTTACAAAGCAGTGCGGAGGAAGCAAAGAAGGAACAATTGGTTCTGTAGTAGGATTGATTGCAGGATTTTTTTTAACGCCAATTTTCATTATTTTAGGTCCGTTTTTGGGCGCACTTGTTGGAGAATTAATCCACGATCATTCAGACTTTAATAGAGCCGTAAAAGCTGCTTTTGGAGCGTTCAAAGGGTTTTTGTTCGGAACCGGAATAAAGATGATTGCAGTCTTTATTTACATCTGGATTTTTGTTTTTTCACTCATAAAGCATTTCTAAAAGACAAATTTCGAGTTTGCTATAAATTTGGAGCAAAATTTTTTATATTTCTGGAAAATTTTTTTTTCGTTCCGGCTGAAAATTTCTTCAGAAAACCCGCTGTTCAGGGTTGTCATTCAAAACCTTCGGTTTTGAACGGCTTCGCCGCCCTTACCATCGGGGCTAGGCGTTGCGAGTCACCCTGAATTTAGTAGCCTTCGGCAGCTTCGCACAGGGGCTGTTAAATAAAAAAAACGATTCTTTTTATGTACAGATTCTGAAATAAATTCAGAATGACAAAATCTTGCAACAAACTTAACAAAAAATTTTGGCATACAGACTCAATCAACACTCAGATTCTTAATTGCAAAAATTCGAATTTTGACTTAAAAATAAATCTCATACATCAGCAAAAAAAATTATAAATCACTTTAAATTTCTGGAGGAAGAAAATGTTTAATAAATCAGACTTGCTTCGTAATCAGAATCAGCTTTTTGGCGCACAGGCAAAGTGTGGCTACGATTGGTGGTGGCATTCTTTTACAGCCCGCGATGCTCAAACTGGAGAAGAAAAGCCTTTTTTTGTTGAGTTTTTTTTGTGTAATCCTGCACTCGGCAAAGAAGAGCCAGTTTTTGGTCAGCTAGAAGAAAATAAAAAAAATGGAGTAAAACCAAGTTATCTTATGGTTAAGGCTGGAACTTGGGGAAGCAACGCGGTTCAGCTTCACAGATTTTTTGGCTGGAAAAAAGTTGATGCGCCCTTTTCAAAAACTTATCACGTAAGCGCGGGCGACTGTTATATTGACGATTTTAGAACGACTGGAAAAATCAGCATTACAAAAGAAGAAAGCGAAAATCACCCTGAATGGATGTGCGGCTGGGGCGAAATTGAATGGAATTTAAAGATTGAAAAAAAAGTTGCGTTCAATGTAGGTTACGGGGCTGGAAAACTTTTTAGAAAACTTCAGCTTTTTGAAATGTTCTGGCACGCAGAAGGAATGAAAAGTCTTTTTGAAGGCGAAATAATTTTTAACGGAAAAAAATATATTGTCAGCAAAGAAAATTCCTACGGATATTCAGATAAAAACTGGGGCAAAGATTTTACTTCTCCGTGGCTTTGGTTAAGTTCGAATAATTTAACAAGCAAAATTTCCGGCAAAAAACTAGAAAACAGCGTGTTCGATATTGGCGGTGGAAGACCAAAGTGTGGCCCGATTGTTTTAAATCGCAAACTTTTAGGCGCCTTTTGGTACGAAGGTAAAGGCTACGAATTTAATTTTTCAAAGTTCTGGACTATGACCCGCACAAAATTTTCCTGCAAAGAAACAGAAAGTCAAATAATCTGGCATGTGGAACAAAAAAATTTTTCTAGCAAAATGATTACAGACGTTACCTGCGAAAAAAACGAAATGCTTTTTGTAAACTACGAAGCGCCCAATGGTAAAAAACTGCACAACCGGCTTTTTAACGGCGGAAACGGCAAGGGAACCGTAAAACTCTATCATTGCGGAAAATTGCTTGACGAAATCGAATGCAAAAATGTTGGCTGCGAGTACGGCACCTTCGACGGAGAAGAGTGGTAGGTCAAAGTTTGAGTTTGTTGGAATTTTTATTTACTTGAAGCAAATTTTTTTTCCTCAAGTGTGCATCGCAGGCTTCGCTTATATTTTCAGGCAACGTGG
>CAZXCR010000248.1:0-2102 GCA_964639315.1 uncultured Treponema sp.
CAAGCGTAGCTTGCTATAAACTCGGGAAGCAGACGTAAGGCTGCGACAAACTCGACGAGTAAAATGCTGAAAGCATTTTACTCAACTATCGGGGCTAGGCTTGGCTAGCTATGTTTTTGTAAATTTCTGATTAAAACTTGAAATTCGACCTTTTAAAGACTTTTTAGGGACATTTTAAGTCATCTTCTGAAAATTTCGGATTTTACCGTTCCTAAAAGATATTGAATTTTTACTTCTTAAAATATAATCTAGGTTGGCGTGTGCAATTTACACGTGTTAGTTCTTTTTTGAATGAGGTTTTTTATGAATCAAATAAAATATGATTTTACAATTGACAATCTTGGTGAATGCAAGGTTAAGTCGCCGATTGAATTGTCGCTTGAGCATGGTGATTTTCGTGCAAATTACGTAAAAGATACTTCTTTTGTGCGCAACAAAGTAAATGTTTTTAATAAAGATGACGAAGAAACAGATCCAAAATCAACTTATCTTGAAAAGGCTGGACCTCGCGAATACATTTATTTTAATCCTGCTCATGTTACTGCCGGAATTTGTACTTGCGGAGGACTTTGTCCTGGATTAAACGACGTTATTCGTGCAGTTGTGCGCTGTTTGTGGAATCGTTACGGCGTTAGAAGAATTAAGGGAATTCAGTTTGGTTATAAAGGATTTTTTGCCGAAGAAGGATACGAGTCAATCGATTTGAATCCGCAGATTGTTGATACAATCCACAAAATTGGCGGAACTTTCTTGGGAACAAGTCGTGGCGGTGGCGACAGAGTAGTTGATATTGTTGATTCTATTGAACGTCTTGGAATAAATATGATGTTTATTATAGGCGGCGATGGAACTCAGGGTGGTGCATTGGACATTGCTAACGAAATTGAAAAGCGCGGTCTGAAAATTGCTGTTGTTGGAATTCCAAAAACTGTTGATAACGACCTTCAGTTTATTGACCGTTCATTTGGTTTTGAAACCGCAGTTCAGCAGGCAACAAAGGCAGTAAATTCTGTTCATATGGAAGCTCAGTCTCAGATTGGTGGAATTGGTCTTGTAAAAATTATGGGTCGTGAATCTGGATTTATTGCAACAGCTACAGCACTTGCAAGTCATGAAACAAATTTCTGTCTTATTCCGGAAGTTCCTTTTGATTTGGACGGACCAAACGGATTTTTGCATCATCTTGAAGACCGTCTTACTCGCCGCGGACATGCAGTTATTGTTGTTGCAGAAGGTGCTGGTCAGGATTTGCTTGAAGCTACAGGCGCAACAGATGCTTCTGGAAATAAAAAACTTGCAGATATTGGTGTTTTCTTAAAGAATAAAATTACAGAATATTTTGAAGAAAAGAAAATTCATATCAACTTAAAATATATTGACCCAAGTTACGAAGTTCGTGCAGCTGTAACAACCGCAAATGATTCTATTTACTGCGAACGTCTTGGAAACAACGCTGTTCACGCAGCAATGGCTGGAAAAACAAAGATTGTAATTGGTCTTGTTCACGATAAATATGTTCATATTCCAATTTCAATGGCAACTCTTACTCGCAATGTAGTTGACCCAGAAAGTTCACTTTGGAGAGACTGTCTTGATGCAACTCTTCAGCCGCTTTATATGGTGAACAATATGGACACTGTAATTGAAAAACTTAGAGCAAATAAAGATGAAGCTACAAAAAAAGCTTTGGCTCGCCTTGAAAAAGTAAATGCGATGAAAAAGTAAAATTAAGGTAACTTAAAAAATTTTTTTAATGGCTTTAAAAAAGCGATATTTGCCGTGCTTTCATTAAAAAACTTAGTGAATGTGCGGCATTTTTTTTGCATTTTTTTTCAAAAAGATGTATCTAAGTTTGTGTTGCAGAGTTTTTATTAAGGGAGGAATTTTGAGGTACTGAGGAAATTTTTTTGTTAAGAAAAGGATTTTTTTCTTAACTGAAAAGCCGGAAGCTTATTTAGTTAAGAAATTGAGTTTCTTTTTACTGAAAATTTTATTGGTAACTCGGGCAGAATATGCGGAAGTATATTCGGTTCTTGTGTAATGAGCCACTTGATTTCGACAAGCTCAATCGGCGCTATGTTTTATAATTATTCGATATTTTT
>CAZXCR010000248.1:2202-3524 GCA_964639315.1 uncultured Treponema sp.
ACTTGATTTCGACAAGCTCAATCGGCGCTATGTTTTATAATTATTCGATATTTTTATTTATGGAGGAAGAATGAATAAAAAATCTTTTTCTTTGCTGGCGGTTCTTTTGTTTTTGGGAGCTGGAGTTTTTGCTCAGAAAATTACTTTGACGAACACTTTTGGCGGTGATCAGGAAAAAATAAAATCCAGTGATGCACTTGTTCTTGAAAGAAATGAAAATCAGTTTTTTGCTACAAGCGGAATGCTTTTTGCAAATCGTACTCAACTTGATTTTGAATGGGACAAACTTGAAACTAGACTTCGGCTTGAAGAATATTTTACCTACAACACTTCAAGTTCTGAACAGGAATTGAATACGAATTTTAAGGGATATTTTAGATACAAATTCATTCCGCAGCTTTCTTTTCTTGCGGGAAACAGTTTTTTTTCAAAGTTTCCAATTGAGGCAGCCTATCTTGCAGCGAGTGACGATGTTCCAAAATTTGGCAGAATGTTAAAAAATGGAGCGGGCCTTTACTCTGAAATTCCTTTTCTTTCGGATTCAGAAGAGACGATTTTTTTACTAAAACTTTCTGCAGGTATTGAAGACGATGTTTTTGATTCAACTGAAAATTTAAAACTCGATTTTGCCGCAGATTTTGTTTTTCCAGAAATGTTTTCGCTTGGATTTACCGCGCAGGACGTTCTTGATGCTGCATTTGGAAAGTATGCGGTTTTTGCAGGAATTGATATTGATCCAAATTTGATTTTGAATTTCGGCTATTCATACAATAATACTGATGAGGATTTTTTAGTGAATGAAGCAAAGCATTCGTTGATTTGTTCTGCAAAGTACAAAATAAAAAGTCTTGGACTGAAATTTTCGAATGATTTTATTTGTGCTCTTTCAAACGCATATTTGGGAAAGTCAGCTGAAAAATATTATGAAAATGACGCAAGACCTTTTATGGAGAGAGTTTGTGTTGAATATGATTTTGCTTCGGAATATTCAGCGGCGCTTGATTTTAGGGCAGACGGATTTCTTAACGAAGAAAATGTTTCTTTTGTAATTCATCCGAGCGTGCAGTACAAGCCTGCTTCTAAACTTCTTACGCTGAATGCCGGACTAAGATTTTATTTTGAAACGCAAGAAGAAAATCCGCTTGTAAAAATTTCAGTTCCGGTAACTTGCAAACTTAATCTTTTGAAAATACGCTAAAGTTGATATTTTGAATTTGTTAGCCTTTAGCGACTTCACACAAGGGCTGTTAAATAAGGGTATATTTTATTAGGTCAAAATTCGAGTTTTGGTAAGTTTTATAGTTTTATATTTATTTGGAGCA
>CAZXCR010000249.1:0-3516 GCA_964639315.1 uncultured Treponema sp.
CGTTGTAAAAAAATTCAATAACCTGATTTCCATGATGCTGCGAAATAATATCAATAACTTGCTTAGGAAGATGAAGTTCGTGCGCCCGTTCAACTCCACGTTTTACATGAGAGCGAATCACACTTACAGAAAGCGTAGGATTTATTCTGTCGTGAATATTTTCTCCGTCAATCTGATTTTCTGTAAAATACTCAGGATTGTCGAGTTTTCCAATATCGTGATACTGAGCACCAACTCTTGCCAAAAGAGCATTTGCACCTATTTCCCGGCACGCTGCCTCTGCAAGAGTTGCCACATTCTGACAGTGCGAATAAGTTCCGTTGGCATTTACCTTCATTTCTTCAAAAATGCTGTTACTTGTATCGCTTAAATCCGTAAGTCTAAAAGGCGACGCTGTATTCAAAATCATTTCAAAAGGAGTCAGCATTCCAAGACACAAAATTCCCGAAATAAAGCCATTTGCCGCAAGTCCTGTAAACGCAACAAGACTTCCCTTAAGCGTATAATTAAAAATCACTTTTAGGGCAAAGGCAAAAACCACGTTCATCAGAGTTTGCAGAATTGAAACAAGAACCATATTAGATCTGTGCTGAACATCGCGCACAATTCTAACAGAACAAAGCGACGTAGACAGAATAAAAAGGAACGGAATTATTTGGTAAGAAGCCGCATTTAACACTCCCAGCGAAATTGTTATAGAAAAGAAAACCGCATTAAGCTGACCAAAAAGAATTTCCACAAGAAGCACAAAAAATGCTGACGGAACTATAATCGACATTAAAAAAGGATCAGAGAAAATTACAGTTTTTCCCGCAACAACCGTCATCGTGTAAATTACAAGATAAAAAGCACATTCTGTAATAAGTTCTTTTAGTTCAATCCGCTTTTTAAAAAACAAATCGCCCATAAAGAAATAAAAAAGAACTTGCAGTAAAAAAAGATAAATTAAGGAATTTGCAAAGGCTCTTCCGTCAAAATACGAAGTAGTTTCTGCCATTTTTTTTAGTTTAGCGTACTGTTCTTCTGTAATAGGAAAGCCTTTTTTGATGATTTTTTCATCTTTTTCAATACCCACCGGACTTTCAAACGTTGGCGGTAAAGTTTTGCTTGCCTTGATTGTAATGTCTGCAATCTGACCAACTTCGTAATCTTCAATATTGTACGAAGCCACAGTTGACGTAGTTGAAATTTTAAAAAACGCAACCACGCCTAAAATAATAAATGTTACAAAAAACACAATAATTTTAGGGTAATTCAACTTAAAATATTTTTTTAAGCCGCCCCAAAAAGTGTTTTCATAGTTAACTCTTTGTTTTTTATTCGAATTCTTCATTTTCATAAGCCTTTATGATTTTTTTTACAAGCTCATTTCTAACAACATCTTCTGCAGTCAATTCAACAATAGAAATTCCCTGCACATCTTTTAAAATCTTAACTGCGTGAACAAGTCCAGAAGGTATTTTTTTTGGTAAATCAATCTGAGTTGTGTCGCCTGTAATAAAAACCTTTGAATTTTCGCCCATGCGGGTAAGAAACATCTTCATTTGTTCTATGCTTGTATTCTGAGCCTCGTCAAGAATTACAGCACTTTCATTTAAGGTTCTGCCCCTCATATAAGCAAGAGGCGCCGCTTCCAAAACACCACTTTCCGTTATTCGCCTTACAGTTTCTTTTGGCAAAAGCAAATCTATAGCATCGTAAAGCGGTCTGATATACGGATTTATTTTTTCTGATAAATCTCCCGGTAAAAAACCAAGACTTTCGCCAGCTTCTACAACAGGGCGAGTTAAAACAATATTTTTTACCTGATGACTAAGCAGTAAGCGCACCGCCTCTGCCACAACTAAAAAAGTTTTTCCTGAACCAGCAGGTCCGAGCGCAAAAACCATATCATTTTCACGCATTGCACAAAGCAAGTCTGACTGCCCCTTTGTTCTAGGATATATTTTTTTTGTTCCGCCTGGAATTTGAATAGAATTTTTTGAAAAAAATTTGTTCTTACACTGAGAAAAAGAGGATTTTTGATAAGCTTCGTCATTTAAAATTGAATGAAAAAGTTCAACGTCAGAAAGCGCAGAATTTCCATCAGCAAATTCATCTAAAACCCGGTCAATTATAAAGCGAAACTGCTGCTTTACCTCCGGACTTTCAGTTTCAATAGAAAGCTCATTTCCACAGGCAAAAACAGCACTTCCCAAAAACGACTCTATGAGTTTTAAATTACTGTCATTTGTTCCGCAAAGTCTTTGTAAAATTTCAGAATCTGGAACAATTATAGTATAGGCACCCACTTTTTATACTGATTTTACTCTTTACTCATCAGAAAAAATTTCTGAGGTATCTTCTTCAAGAAGAATTGCATCGTTGTTAGTTTCAGCACTTTCTTCTTCTGCAGCAACAACATTTTCCGTAACTTCTACTGATGAAGCGGCCTCTGACTCTGGATTTTCAACATAAGCTTTTACAATTCTAAAGCCAAGATCTACTCCGCGAAGTTCAGGAACACTGCTTGCCCTGTTTGCATTGCGGCAAAAAACTTCGTCACTTAGTACAGAACCACCGCGTCTTATTTTTCTTCCTGAATTATCAACATCTTTAACGCCGTCAGCATGAGCATACCAGCCGTACCAGTCCTGGCACCATTCCCAAACATTTCCGTTCATATCGTAAAGTCCATTTTTGTTTGGAGACTGTTCTGCAACTGCGTGAGTAAGTGCGCCACTGTTTTCTTTGTACCAGCTTGTAGTTGCAAAATCAGGAGCTTCGCTGGCACCAGCTGCATATTCCCATTCAGCTTCGGTTGGAAGACGATAGCCGTCTGCAGAAAAATCACATTCGATTGAATTCCACAAAGTTTTTTCTTCGCTAGTTGAATCAATGCGAGGAACACTGCCCCAGTCAGCAACATTTTTACTACCGTTTAATGAATAAGCAGGATTTAAATCACAAGCATCGCTAAGCATATTGCAAAAAACAACTGCATCATACCAACTGACTTCTTCAACAGGAAGTTTAGCTCCCTTATTGTTTGAAAAATTATGACCAGTAACAGCCCTGTATTCTTCCTGAGTAATTTCTGTGTTAAGAATATAGTAGCTATTTAAATTTACTGTATGAATTGGAGTTTCATTTTTTTCAAAACCTTCACTTCCCATTTCGAAACTGCCACCTTTAATGAGAACAAGTTTTGAATTGATATTTTCAATCAGTTCTGGATCAGCTGCAAAAACTGCAAAAGACATAAAAGCTACAAGTGAAGCCAAAAAGATTTTTTTCATAAAATATACCTCCAGTCAAAAGACTGCTAACTAAAAATTATAACACCTAAGAATATATAATGCAATTATAAAAGAAATTTTAAGATGATTTTAAGGTAAGCTAAACTGATAAAAGGCATTTGGCAGATGTTAGAAATTTTACAAACTGACAAAAAAAAATAAAAAAAATTGAAAAAAAATTGATTTTTCTGTTGACATATTTTTTTCAAAAATATATAGTATTTTCACGTTGAACAAA
>CAZXCR010000250.1:0-3515 GCA_964639315.1 uncultured Treponema sp.
AGAAATATGCAGCCCCTTTTGCTAGTGACAAACGAAAACTTTTTAAAATCGGCGTAAACTTCGACAGCAAAGAAAAGAACATTAACGAGTGGAAAGTGGTGGAGTAAACTGACTAAAATGATTTTTTAGAGATGCCCTTATCTTAAAAAATTCGATTAAGCGAGATAAAAAATGCTAACTTTTTACACAAAAGATGAAATTTTAGAACTTAGCAGAGATTTCTACAGAAGTCTTGATTACAGCGAATCTGAAATTGAAAATTGTGTTTACCGTGATTGGAACAACCATAAATGCTACTACAAAACAACTGATGAAAGTGCACTCCAGGAAGAATCAAACTTTAAAGAAGTCATAGAAACGCCTCAAGAGCGAAACGGAGAAAAACTTTACAGTCTTACCAGTCAGAACAACGAATTGCTTAAGTTTCTAAAAGTTGTTCAAGAACATTGGTATTACGAAGAAGTTAGCATTTGTTACGTTCCAAACAAAATGAAACTAGAAATTCAGTTCATAAAAGATGGATTAAAAAAAGAAACTTATAACTTCGACTACAAAAACTTTAAACAATATTACTTGATACTTGCAGCAATTTTCCCTTACGTTGCTTTTACTTTGTTTTAGTTGAAAAGTTTTTTATCTTATCCATTGCGTTAGGGATAGTAGCACCTGCGAAGCAGTTCCGGAACGTAGGCAAAGCCGTAGTGGAGGAATGAGCCGCGGTTAGACGGCGAAGTGCGGATAGCCCGCCGGCGCGAGTTTTCGAAGAAAAGTCGCGCTGAACGCCCGTAAAAAAATATTGAACTTAAATGTTGTTCTTTAGTTTTTTTGCCGTAAAGTCTGCAAGGAGATTTATACAAAACATTAGCAAAAGCAAAATCACCGCAATTGCAAACGCCGCACCTGTTTCGCCTCGTTCGCTTGCAAAAACGTAGAGTGCCACAGTAAGTGTTGCCGAAGAAGATTGAAGCGATTCAATAAATCCGTTTAATGCAAGACCAAATCCGGCTGTAAACAACAGCGCTGCCGACTCGCCAATTATTCTTCCCACCGCAAGAATACATCCTGTTGCTATTCCGTCCATTGCGTTTGGCAGAACAACTGTTCGTATCATTCGCCATTTTCCTGACCCAAGACTTAGTGCCCCTTCGCGAAAACTTTGCGGAACTGTTTTTAGCGATTCCTGAGTTGTACGCACAATGAGCGGAAGTACCATCATAACCAGCGTAAGTCCGCCAGCTAAAATTCCCTGCTTGAGTCCAAAAAGCTGAGTAAACAACAACATTCCTACGAGTCCAAAAATAATTGAAGGAATGCCAGAAAGGGTTTCTGTAGCAAATTCTATTAAAGCTGCAAGTTTTTTATTCGACGCATATTCTGTAAGGTAAACCGCCGCACAAACGCCCAGTGGAAGCGCAATCAGCATAGAAACAAAAATAATGTACAGAGTGTTCAGAATATTTGGCAAAATTCCAATTGAATGCGAAAGATAACTTGTTTTTGTGGAAAGAAGTTTCCACGAAATATTTGGAATGCCACGCCATAAAATGTAGCCGATTAAAAAAACCAAAAGCAAAACTGTAAATGCAGAACTAATGTACAAAGCACATTTTGCGGCTATGTTCCAGATTTTTCTTTTTTTGCTAAGCATTTTTCACCTTCTATAAAAGTTCAGATTACTTGTAGATTTTCTCTAAATTGTGTCGTCTGCGACAAATTCGTTAGCAACCGTAAAATTGCAACTTTTAGAGACTGCCTTAACAGCCGTTAATGCTGTTTCTGACTGTTTTTTCCCTGCTTCTTTTTTCCCTTTATAAAGACATTCAAAATCACATTTATGAACATTATAAAAAGGAAGAGTACAAGCGCAATTGAAAAAAGTGCCTGTCTTTGAAGCGAACCAACCGGAGCGTACGACATTTCGCTTGCAATCGCAGTTGTCATAAAGCGCACAGATTTGAAGAGATTTGGCATATTAGCAACATTTCCGCTCACCATAATTATTGCCATTGCTTCTCCAATTGCCCTTCCTGCGCCTAAAACTATTGCCGCCGCAATTCCACTTTTTGCAGCCGGAAGCGAAACCTTAAAAAAAGTTTCAGTTTTTGTTGCTCCAAGTGCAAGAGATGCTTCTTCGTATTCTTTTGGTACAGCGTTCAATGCTGTTTCAGACACGCTTACAATCGAAGGCAGAATCATAACTGCAAGAACTAAAATTGCCGCCAGTAAGGTTGCGCCAGAAGATAATCCAAAAATCTTTTGAATTGAAGGAACAAGTACAATCATTCCTACAAGTCCGTAAACAACAGAAGGTATTCCTGCCAAAAGTTCAACCGCTTTACGCACAATGTTTGCTACAAAAGGCGGCGCGTATTTTGAAAGGAAAACCGCAGTTAAAACTCCAACCGGAACACCTAAAATAATTGCGCCGGCAGTTCCCCAAATGCTTGTAAGAATAAAAGGTAAAATTCCAAACTCCGGAGAACTTGCTGTAGAAGCCCACTTTGTTCCAAAAAGAAACTTTACAAGACCAATCTTGTGAATAGCGGGGATGCCTGAAACCACAAGATAAACCGAAATTAAAAGTACAAATCCCACTGCGCACACGCCGCACGCAAGAAACACAATGTGTGCAAGCAGTTCGGTAATTTTGCCTTTTTGTCCTCTTGTTTTTGAAAAGAAATTTTTCATTGCATTTTCCCCGTCTAATTCGATTTAGTTTGCTGCTGGAACAACGCCCGCCTGACTAACCAAATCTGTAGCTTCTTTTGATACTGCCCAGTCATAGAAAGCTTTTGCTGCACCAGAAAGTTCTACATCGCTTTTTGTAATGAAGTTGAAATTTCTCTGCACTCTGTAACTTCCGTCAGCAATTGATTCTTCACTTGGAGCCACTCCGCCAATTCTAAGAACCTTAATTCCTTTTTTGCCTTCTACTGAAGAAAATGATGCGTAACCAATTGCATTAGGTGAGTTTTTTACGGCCTCAATTACAGCGCCTGTACTTGTAAGTTCCTGCGAAAGAACACATTTTCCGCCAGTTTTTGTAATTGACTCAAAACCGTCTCTAGTTCCACTTCCTGCCTCGCGTCCAATGCAGGCAATTGCAAGATTTTCTCCGCCAAGTTCTGACCAGTTTGTAACTTTGCTTGTGTAAATTGACGCAAGTTCTTCAACCGAAAGATTTGAAATTGAACTAGATTCATTTACAATAATTGCAATTCCATCGTAAGCAACTGTAGTTTGAACAAGACCCTTCTGCTTTTCTGCCGGCTTTAAATCGCGCGATGCAAGACCAATGTCGCAAGTACCGTTCGAAGCAGCTTCAATTCCAGTTCCGCTTCCTGTAGCGTCGTAGGTAATTTTTACGCCCGAATAATCCTGCATAAATTTTTCTGAAAGGATTCCCACAACACTTTCCATAGAAGTTGAACCGTTCAAAGAAACATTTCCAGAAATTTCTGAAGATGATGAAGTTTTAGAAGTCTTAGTGCAAGCTGTAAAAGCCGTAAGAGAGC
>CAZXCR010000251.1:0-3486 GCA_964639315.1 uncultured Treponema sp.
GTAAAAGAAAAAGAAATTTTTTCACAAGCGGGACATTCTTTTAACATAGCAAGCACAAAGCAGTTGCAAAGTGTTTTGTTTGAAGAGCGAGGCTTAAAATCATCAAAAAAAACAAAAACTGGCTACAGCACAGACACGGCGGTTCTTGAAGAACTTGCAGAGTCTTCTGGCGATCCGCTTCCGCAGTTGATTTTGGATTACCGCTCATATTCTAAGCTTCAAAGCACTTACGTAGAGGCGCTTCCTCTTCTTACTGATTCAAAAAGTCTGATTCACACTTCATTTTTGCAAACTGGAACTGCAACTGGCAGACTTTCGAGTCGCGACCCTAACCTGCAGAATATTCCTGTTCGCGACGAAAACGGCCGAAGAATTCGCAGTGCATTTACTGCGCAGGAAGGGAAAATTTTTATTTCTGCTGACTATTCGCAAATTGAACTTGTGGTTCTTGCACATTTAAGCAAAGACAAAAATTTATCTCAGGCATTTATTGACGGAATCGACGTTCACAAGTCAACCGCCGCTTTAATTGCGGGAATTTCCCCTGACCAAGTAACTGCAGCTCAGCGACGTGCGGCAAAAACTGTAAATTTTGGCGTTATGTACGGAATGAGCGCTTTTGGACTTGCCAAGGATTTAGGAATTTCAAGAACTGAAGCAAAGGAATTTATTGAGCAGTACTTTAGAACTTATTCTGGTGTAAAAGATTTTATTTCAAAAACAATTCTCGAAGCAAAAAACAAGGGTTATGTAGAAACAATTTCTGGCAGAAGAAGATATGTAAGCGAAATCAACAGCGAAAATAAACTTGTGCAAAATGCAGCGCAGCGAATTTGTGTA
The DNA here is from genome assembly GCA_964639315.1 of uncultured Treponema sp. GTDB lineage: Bacteria > Spirochaetota > Spirochaetia > Treponematales > Treponemataceae > Treponema_D. The sequence goes on from CAZXCR010000251.1 coordinate 841, forward strand.
AACACGCCAATTCAAGGAAGTGCCGCAGACATTGTAAAAAAGGCGATGATTGATCTTTTTGATGCAATTCCTAAAAATGGTCTGGACAAAAAACTAAAAATGCTGCTACAGGTTCACGACGAGTTGATTTTTGAATGTGACAGCGACAATGAAACCGTAGAAAAAGCAATAAATTTAATCCGCGAAAAAATGGAAGGCGCTTACAAACTGAATGTTCCGCTTAGAGTGAGCATTGAATACGGAAAGTCTTGGGGCGAATTTCATTAAATTCCAAAAGTCATTAAAAAAATGATGATAAAAAAATGATGATAAAAAAATGACGTTAAAACTGACGTTAAAAAGTGACGTTTTAAAATTATGATTCAGACTGAAAAAAAAACAAAAATTTTCTGCGTAACAGGGCCTATGGCGGCGGGAAAAAATATTGCCTGTAAAATTCTTGAAGCTCACGGATTTTTGAGTGTAGACGCCGATCTTCTTGTTCACGAAGCGATTGAAAATGTAAAAGAAAAAATTCTTAGCACCTTTGGCGAAATTGCTAAAAACAAAAATATTCCACTTCTTGATGAAAATGGAAAAATCAACAGAAGAAATTTGGGAAGCATAATTTTTGACTCTCCAAAACTCATAAAAATGCAGGAAGAAATTGTTTATCCGCAAGTAAATTTCTTAATTCAGAAATTTATTGATGAAAATGATGGAAAAAATATTATTTTAAACGCCACTGTGCTTTACAAAGTTCCTTCAATAAATTTGGTAAACACTATAATTTTTGTTGACGCGCCGCTTTTGCTCAGATTTTTCCGTGCAAAAAAAAGAGATAATTTAAGTTCAGCACAGATTTTAAAACGCTTTAAAAGTCAAAAAAATCTTTTTTCTAAATATAAAAATTCAAATGCCGATATAAAAAGAGTATGGAACTTCGGCTCAGAAAAATGCCTTGAAAAAAAACTGCTTAAAATCATAGAAAAAACAGTCGCAAAATAAAAAGTTCCGTCGTGAATGCGAAAAATTTTAGGGGATAAAATATGGAACAAAAAAGAACTCTTTGGATTTTGCTTGCCGCTGGATTTTTTTTGCTTATTGTACTTTGCGCCGCAATAATTCCTTTTGCGTCTTCTGCAAAAAATAATTCTGATGCAAAAAGTCTGCGTAACGACGGCATAATCTGGACGGCGCCTTCTTATTCAGAAAATGAAATTTCCTCTCTAAAAAATTTAAAAAATCAACAGAACGAAGAAGATTCACTAGCTTTAGAAAACAAAAATGCTGACGCGGAAAACAAAAACGCTTTTGATCTAACCGCCGCTTCTCAAAATCCTGTAACAAGCGCAATTTCTTCGCCGGAAGAAGGAAAAACTGAACTTAACAAGGACGCCCTTTCTGGCACGCTTCAAACTGAATCTTTAACTGTAATTTCAACTGGCAACACAAATATTTACGGATTTGCGAATCCAGAAAACTTGCAGTCTGAGGACGATATAAAAACTACCACAATCAATCTTACGTCTTCTGAAAAAAATCAGAGTGCAAATGTTCTTGCACAAAATTCTGTGGCAGAAAAAGCAATTCAGGAAACTCAGTCTGTAAAAAATGCTGAAAAATCAAGCGAAAATTTAAAACTTGTAAAGCAGAACGAAGAGTCAGCAAAAAAATCTGACACTAAAAAATCTGCAACTGCAAAAACTGATTCGTCAAAAATTGCTTCTGTCTCTTCAAAAACTGAAAAAACTACTTCATCAAGTTCAACTGAAAAAATTCCAGACAGATTCTGGGTTCAGGCATCTTCGTACTCGAGCAAAAAAAATGCTGATGAAGCGCGCGAAATTCTTGAAGCAAACAAAATTCAGTGTGAAGTTTTTACATACACTGACAGCAAAGGAAAACTTTTTTACAGAGTGCGCATTGGACCTTACACAACAAAAAGCGAGGCGGAATACTGGAAGTCAAAAATTATGACAATTCCGTTCTTCAAAAATACAAGCAGTTACGTAACAAATTCTAGTGCAAGTGTAGCAGGTACAAACTGAAAATGAAAAAAACTAATGCGATGCGAATTTTAGACGGATTAAAAATTCCTTACGAAGCAACTCAATACGCTGATGACGGAGAACACGAACTTGAAAAAGGCGCGGCTGAAGAAACCGCAAAAAAACTTGGCATAGATCCAAAAAGCGTATTTAAAACCATCGTTATGCAAAGCGAATCAAAAGAGACTTTGGTTTTTTGCCAGAATGCACTTTGCGAAATAAATTTAAAAAAAGCCAGAAATGCTGCGAGCGTAAAAGAAGTGAATCCTGTAAAGCCAAATGACCTTTTGTCTCTTACGGGATACATTCGCGGAGGCTGCTCGCCAATTGGAATGAAAAGAAAATTCAGAACTTTTATAGACAAAAGCGCCCTCGAAGAAGAAAAAATTTATGTTAGCGCAGGAATTCGAGGAACCCAACTTTGCCTAAAACCAGAAGACCTTGTAAAAGCAACAGACGCAACCGTCTGCGATTTGATTTTAGAGTAGCTTCGGGACTGGCGCGGTTACTGATAGAATTTTTTTGTTACATAAAAATTTATTTCTTAACCGAAAATTTTAGTTAGTAAACACGCGCGGCTTTTGTTAAGAAAGAATTTATTGCTTAACTGAAAATT
>CAZXCR010000252.1:0-3462 GCA_964639315.1 uncultured Treponema sp.
AGGTTGCGACTCACTCTGAACGTTGGCAAGCGTTGAAAACGCGCAGTCCGATTCCTCTTACGTTCAGCGTGGCGAATTGACGCGCTTTTTGCGGAAGCATATTCGGTTCTTGTGCTAAAATTCGAATTTTGACTGTTTAAAACAGTGCTTCAAGATAAAGGCTGGCGAAGAGGCGTTGGCTTTTTTTTACAAAAGTTTACGTTGTAGACCTTAATTTTAGATTATGAATAGGAGATTTTTTATGAATAGAAAAATATTTTCTTTTTTTGTATGTGCACTTTCTTTGGTGCTTTTAGCTTCCTGTGCAGGCGTTTACAGTTACAGCACAGATCAAAAAGATTTATACGGAAAATGGCAGTCAGAAGATATAGCTTCAATCACAGTTTCTGGCACTTCTTGCGAAGGATATTTTATTATTATTGCCAGTAACAGCGGATTTACAGTTCAGGCATGGCAAAAAAACGACGACTACACTGCCGACACTCTTCTTTTAACTCAGGATTTTTCTGCGTATTATGAAGCGAGCGAGGGATGTCTTCTTGCAAATGTTCAGGACAGCGGAAAATCTTTTGTTGTAAGCTACGATAATGGTCACGGAAACAAGGGAACAATAACTGTAAGCCAAACTTATTCCCAAAAATTTGAAGTTGACACAGAACGCGACACTTTGATTTGGCAGGGATTTATTTTTTCTGAATACGAAGAAAAAGTTCTCTTAGAAAAAGAAGACACTTCTGGCGAATCGTAATTTTTTCTGCTGATTTGATTTGCTGATTCTTTTTGCTGACTGCAGCCTGCGAAATACGGTGGTTGAGCCTGTCGAAACTACCATTTCTTGCCTTTTTGTTAACTGAAAATTTTACTTCAAGTACCGCGCGCGCTTTTGTTGCGCGGATTCGTAACAAAACGCTCTCTTTTTGCGAAAAATTTTTCTTGCTAAGAAGAAGTTTTGCTACAAGTACACGTCGCGCGTAGTTACCAGAAGATTTTGCCGCACGTCTTTTTGATAAGAATTCATTTTCTTAACCTATAAAATAAGCCAAGCCTAGCCCGCTATGGAGGCCCGGAGTTCTTGCAAGCGTAGCTTGCAGGAATGAGCGAATAGCGAAGGCCGGAACAGCGGCTTCCTAATAAAATTCTCCGCCGAGCGCAGAGCGCGAGAAAAAAAAGCAAGCTTGAGCAAAATGAATTCGCTCCAACCCAATAAAACACACCACTCTTGCTTTGATAGTATTTACAAGTCTCGTATTTTTCTGAAAACTATTTTTGTAATGAAAGATTTTTTTTGAGGAGATGAAAATGTTAAAAAAGTCAAAAATTTTCGTTCTTGCGGCGCTTTGTTTTAGTTTTTTAGTGAATGTTTCCTGCAAAAATAATTCAAAAGAATCAATTCTTTTAACGGAAGGCTGGGAATTTTCTCTCGAAGAGGGCGGCGCGTACAAAAAAATAAGTTTTGCTGATTTTGCTGATTTAACAAAATTTATTCCGGACGGAACTGGAGTTATTTTTTTACAAAAGAAATTTTCTGTTCCGGCAACTTTAAAAAATCAGGATTTGTCTGCTTTTTTAGGAAGAATTACAATGGCAGACGAAACTTATCTTAACGGAATTTTAGTTGGAAAAACAGGGCGATTTGGTCCGCAAAATGAGTGGAGTGCCTGGAATACAGCCCGAGTTTATCATTTACCTTCTAGCGTTTTAAATTCTGATTCAGAAAATATTTTACAAATAAAAATTTGGGGTGACGGTGAATGTTCTGTAACCAGCGCGCCGTTTATTGCCGAAAGTTCTTTTGCAGAAGAGTCAGCTAAGAGACAAAACTTTTGGAATTCGCAAATAAATCTTCTTTTTGCAGCAATTCTTCTTGTAATCGCGGCTTACCATCTTCTTATTTTCTTTCAGCGCACGAGCGATACAGAAAATTTTATGTTTGCCTTCATAAATCTTGTTACGGCCGTTTACTTGAGCGTTTTCTACATTGATGAACTGCCGGGTCTTCCTAGTAAAAATATGAATTTTCTTGCATTTCAAAAAATTGTGTCAAATGCGCTGCCGTTTTTTATTACTTACCTAGTTACTTCGTTTATAAATGAATTTTTCAAGCGTAGAGAAAAAAAATGGATTCTTGCAATACGAATTGCCTTTGTTGTGATTCCAGTTGCACTTTTAGTTTTTTCAAAAAATTATTCAGAACTCAGGCATCTTAGAGATATAACCCAAATTTTCTTAGTTCCGCCGCTTCTTTACATAATGTTTATGATTGTGCGCGACCTGCTTAAAAAACAAAAAGACATTGTTCCGCTTGTAATAGGATTTTCGCCGCTAGTTGTTGCTGTTATTGCTGACCTTTTTATTCACAACATTATGCACTTGTACAACGTTCCTTACATTTCAATGTACGGCTGGATGATGGTTATCATAATGTTTCTTTTTATACTTGCAGCCAGATTTTCAGCAGCACGTGCCGAAGCAGAAGATTTGAATGCGCATCTTGAGCAAAAAGTAAAAGACAGAACAAAGGAACTTTCTGAACTTAATATTCAACTGGAAAAAATTAATGCTGATGCCGAGCGCGATATGAAAATGGCCACTTTTGTTCAGCAAAGTTTTTATATGCGAAAAGCTCCGCGGGTAAAAGAATTTGACGTGGCTTTTTATTTTAAGCCGATGGCGGGCGTTTCAGGCGACCTTTATGATTTTTTTACTTCAGAAAACAATCTTACGGGAACTGCACTTTTTGATGTTTCGGGGCACGGAATTTCTTCTGGATTAGTAACAATGCTTTCAAAGTCAATTATTACGCGGGAATTTGTAAATGGAATGAACGAAAAACTTTCTGACGTAATGTACAATGTGAATGAAAAAATCTGCAAAGATAAGGGTGACGTAGAAAATTATCTTACAGGAATTTTGCTTCGTTTTAATGGCAGCACAGTTGACTACGTAAATGCCGGACATCCGCCTCTTTTGTTTAGAAATGCTGCCGGCAAGGTAATTCAGGCTGCGGTTGCGGGAAGTTCTGCGTCGGGAAGTTTGGTTGGAATGCGCTACATTCCAGTTGAATACAAAACAATGCGCTTTAATATGAAAAAAGGCGACTCGCTTCTTCTTTACACGGATTGCCTTCAGGAAAGCAGAAATTTAACTGGCGAAGAATATTCAACTGAACGCATAATGAAAGCTTTTGAAAAATCTACAGGTCCGAGTGCTCAGCAAAAACTGGAAACCGTTCTTAATGATTTTAATCAGTACACAAAAGACGTGCCATTAAAAGATGATTTAACAATGATTGTGATTGTAAAAAAATAAAATCTGAAAAGGGGAAATTTTTAGTTAAGAAATAGATTTTTTCTTAACTAAAAATTCTATTTGCAACAGGCGCAATCGGCTGTTACTGAGAAAATTCTCTGTATAATAAAAAATCTATTTTCTTAACAAAAGTCGTGCGAGTTTCGCTTGTCG
>CAZXCR010000253.1:0-3462 GCA_964639315.1 uncultured Treponema sp.
CTTGTAGAAAGCAACGAAAAACCTGGAACAAATGTTTCTGGAACTTCAGATCTTACTCCTTGCGCAGCACAAATTCAGCTTTTAAAACGCCTTGTTCCTTCAGTAAAAAAAGTTGGAATGCTTTACTGCTCAAGCGAAGAAAATTCAAAATTCCAAATCAACCTTGCAAAAAAAGAATGCGACAAACTTGGACTTGAATACACAGATTACACTGTTTCAAACACAAACGAAGTTCAGCAGGTAGTTCAGAGTTTGGTTGGAAAAGTTGACGCTATTTACACTCCAACAGACAATATGATTGCTTCAAGTATGGCAACTGTAGCACTCGTTACAACAGAAGCAAAAATTCCAGTTATTTGCGGAGAAAGCGGAATGGTAAGCCAGGGCGGTCTTGCAACTTACGGAATCAACTATTATGAACTTGGAAAGCAGACTGCAACTATGGCAGTTGACATTTTAAAGAACGGCAAAAAAGTTTCAGAAATGCCAATTCAGTATCTTGAAAGCTGCGACTTTTACTACAACAAAGAAATTGCTGCTAGTCTTGGAATTGAAATTCCTTCAGATTTAATTAAATAAAAAATTTAAGGGCTTCTGGTAAAAAATTTTATCAGCTGCCCTAAAATAAAAAATTCCTAAACTAAAAAAACAGACTCGTCTAAAAAAAGGCTGTCTGTTTTTTTTTGTAGTTTTAGAAAAAAATCACAAGGTAAAAAAAATGATTACTCTAATTTGCGGAAGTATGTATTCCGGAAAGTCCACAACTCTTCTTATGAAAATTCAGAGAGCAATTTACGGACGAAAAAAAGCTGTTTTAATCCGCCCAAAAATTGACAATCGCGGATATTTTACACATTCGCTTGGCAACGAAGAACTTAATGAATTTGTAGAAAACAAAAAACTCACACTGATTGAAACTTCAGAATTTACGGATGAAAGTGTTAAGCATCTTTGCAGTTTCTTTGATTCAATTTTCATCGACGAATTTTTTATGATAAAAAACTGCGCACTTTTGGCTCAGAGCGCACTTTTAAGCAACGATATTTATTTTGCCGGACTTCTTGCAAGTTCAGAAAACGAAGTGTTCAGCGAGGTAATTTCAATTCTTCCCTACTGTGATGATATTTTAAAGTTGAACGGAGTTTGCATGGAATGTGGCTCGCAACTGGGAAATTATTCGCTTTTTAAGGCCGGCAAAAAAACCCAGTCAATTGTAATTGGCGACATAAACAAGTACGAATGCGTGTGCCGGGACTGCTACAAAAAAATAAACGGCCGGCTTTAGTTTTTTACCACGCAACGAAAAAAATCAATTGATTTTTAAAACTTCCCCTAGAATCACTTTAAAAAGTCTGTTAACATATAACGATTAAAAATCTTCAGTTACATGGAGATTTTTTTTTAAATCAAATTTTAGGTTTGTTTTATGGGAATATTGGATTTTTTGGTTCCGTTTGGAAGCGCAATGCTTGGTGCGGTTGCGCAGGGAATTCTTTGGGGAATTATGGCTTTGGGCGTTTTTATTACGTTCAAAATTCTTGACTTTGCAGATATGACCGTGGACGGTTCTTTCGCTTTAGGCGGATGTACTTGTGCAGTTTTAATTGTAAACGGCTGGGATCCGCTTCTTGCATCTTTGGTGGCAACTTGTGCAGGCGCTTTTGCAGGAATGCTCACAGGTCTTTTAACAACAAAACTTAAAATTCCAGGAATTCTTGCAGGAATTTTGGTGATGCTTGCCCTTTATTCAATAAATCTTCATATTTTGGGCGGACCGAATCAGCCTTTGCAGAGAAGCCAAAACACAATTCCAGACTTTTTTACAAATCTTTTTAATTTAAAACAGGCATTTCCTTTTAACGCAAGTTCAATTTCGTCTCTTATAACTGGACTGATTTTTACCGTGATTCTTATTTTTGCCCTTTACTGGTTTTTTGGTACAGAAATCGGCTGCGCAATCCGTTCAACAGGAAACAACAGAAAAATGAGCCGGGCGCAGGGAATCAACACTGACTGGATTCAAATTCTTGCCCTGATGATTGCAAATGCTCTTGTTGCCCTAAGTGGCGCACTGGTTATGCAGCAGCAGAGATTCGGCGATGTAAGTATGGGAATTGGAACAATTGTAATCGGACTTGCGTCAATCATTATTGGAGAAGTTATTTTTGGCAAGCATTTTGGATTCTGGTGGGATCTTCTTTCTGTAGTTTGCGGTTCGATTATTTACAGAATTATTATTGCAATAGTTCTTCAGCTTGGAATGAAGAGTCAGGATCTTAAACTTCTTTCGGCAATTATTGTTACAGTTGCGCTTTCGGTTCCTGTGTTAAAAAAGAGAATTGCAAAGTCGAAAAAAAGAAAAGCCGGACAAAATCTTGCAGAACTGAATGTTCCGGAAAAAAAATAAAAACTGACAAAAACAGCGTAAAAAAAGTCAGTTGAATAGCGGGCATCTGATAATTTTTTTTTAGATGACAAAATTCTTTTGACTTTTTGCGGGAGTTTAAAATGCTTAATATTTCAAATATTTCTAAAACTTTTAATCCGGGAACAATAACAGAAAAAGTTGCCATTCAAAATTTAAGTCTTACGCTGAATGACGGTGACTTTGTTACGGTAATTGGCGGAAACGGTGCGGGAAAATCAACGCTTTTAAATCTTATTGCCGGAGTTTATTCTGTAGATTTTGGCAAAATTGAACTTAACGGAACGGATATTACAAATCAAAAAGAACATTCGCGGGCAAAATATCTTGGACGCGTGTTTCAGGATCCAATGCTGGGAACGGCTGCTTCTATGCAAATTCAGGAAAATCTTGCACTTGCAGCACGAAGAGGAAAAAGACGTTCGCTTAGCTGGGGAATTACTGCTAAAGAAAAAGAATTTTTTAAAGAAAAACTTGCGCTTTTGGATTTGGGACTTGAAAACAGAATGGAAGCAAAAGTTGGGCTTCTTTCTGGCGGACAAAGACAGGCGCTTACCCTTTTGATGGCAACTTTGCAAAAACCGGAACTTCTTCTTTTAGATGAACACACGGCGGCACTTGATCCAAAAACTGCAAAAAAGGTTCTTGAACTTACAGAAAGTCTTGTAAAAAAAGACAATCTTACAACCTTTATGGTTACGCACAATATGAAAGACGCAATCCGCTACGGAAACCGCCTTATTATGATGCTTGACGGACACATTGTTTACGACGTAAGCGGCGAAGAAAAAAAGAACTTGCAAGTTTCTGATCTTCTGGAAAAATTCCAGACTGCAGCAGGAAACGAAGATCAAGTTTCAGACAGAATGCTTTTGTCTTAAGGATAATGGGCTGACTGATAAATTTGGAACAAAAAAAAACGCGCGTGTTAACTGAAAATTCTATCAGTAAACACGCGCGTTTTTTTATGCCACGCAAGACACTTTTTGCCGTTAGAAGTAAAGTTTTTGAATTTGAAGAAAAGCCTAGCCCGTTAT
>CAZXCR010000254.1:0-3435 GCA_964639315.1 uncultured Treponema sp.
CTGCAACCGCTTATCCGTTTACAGTAAATATAAGTTTTAGAGGACTGTGTTTGTTCCGCTACAAGATTGATAATCAGCCTTACGTTGAAGATTATTATAAAAGTGGCGACACAATAAATATTACGGCTACAAGGCGCGGATTCAGACTTTGGATGAGCAATGTGAATGCACTTAAAATTCAGGTTCAGGCTCAGAATTCAACTTATGATCTTGAAGTTGGACGTGGCGGGCAGGTTGTTGTTGAAGATATTCGCTGGATTCACGACACTGACGGTCGTTACAAAATTATTCTCGAAGAAATTGACTAAAAATCTTTCTCGAGAAAATTTGAAAATCATCAAAAATCATAAAATCATTAAAATTAAAGAAGAAGAGTTTTTATGAAAGCAAAAAAAATTTTTCTTGATCAGCACGGATGCGCAAAAAATCAGGTTGACGGCGAAATTCTTGTAACAAGATTGCAGCAGCTTGGAATGGAACTTACTTTTAATCCCGAAGAAGCGGATTTAATTCTTGTAAACAGCTGCGGATTTATACAAAGTGCAAAAACTGAAAGTTTAAATTCCCTTCTTTCTGCGCGCAATGCTTATCCAAACGCAAAAATTCTTCTTGCCGGCTGTCTTGCGGAACGTTATGCAAAGGATTTGGAAAAAAATCTTCCAGAAGCAGACGGAATTTTTGGTAACGGCGACTTAAGCAAAATTGACGAAGTTGTAGAAGCTCTTTTTAAGAACGAGCGTCCTGTTGTAACTCCAGTGCAAAAAGGCGTTTGCTGTGCCGATAGAACAATTTCTCTTTCTTTTCCGGGCTCAAGTTTTGTAAAAATAACTGAAGGTTGCGACAACCGCTGTTCGTTCTGCGCAATTCCGATTATTCGCGGATCTTTGCGTTCAAGAGCCGCCAGTGAAATTGTTGACGAAATAAAAAAACTGGTTTCTGCGGGAACAAAAGAAATAAATTTAATTGGTCAGGATTTGGCGGCTTACGGCTGTGGAAAAGAAGACGATGTTTTTGGCGACGGAACGAATTTTTACCGCCAGATGTACACCGATTCAAAAGTTCCTGTAATTGAAAGTGAATTTTTTAAGGAAAATCATTCGCCCCTTTATAATCTTTGCAAAAGGATTGAAAAAATTGAAGGAAAATTCTGGGTAAGGCTTTTGTACATTCATCCGGATCATTTTAATCCTGACATTCTTGAAGTTATGAAGGAAGACCCGCGTTTTCTGCCGTACTTTGACATTCCTTTCCAAAGCGGCGATTCAGACTTAATTAAAAAAATGAATCGTAAGGGAAGTGCAGCTTCTTATTTGGAAGTGGCTTCTTTAATCCGCAAAAATCTTCCAGAAAGCTGCATACGTACAACTTTTCTTACCGGATTTCCTGGCGAAACTGACGAAAATGCGGTCAACACAGAAAATTTCCTAAACGAAGTTCAAAGTGACTGGTCTGGGTGTTTTGCGTACAGTCGCGAGGACGACACTCCGGCAGCAAAGATGAAAAATCAGGTAAAAACAAAACTTTCTGAAAAACGTGCTTCGCGTCTTGAAGAGATTCAAGCTAAGATTACTGAAAAAAGATTAAAAGCGCGGGTTGGAAAAATTTACGAGGTTTTAATCGAAGAAATTGTGCAGAATGCTGATTCTGAAACGTCTGACGAGGGACTTGCAATTGGTCGTGCTTGGTTTGAAGCCCCGGAAGTGGACGGCAATTTTGTTGTGCGCTACGATCTTGATGATGAAAACGCAGTTAAAAATATTCAGCCTGGAAACTTTGTAAAGGTGCGCGCTTTGGCGTCTTCGGCTGTTGATTTGGATGGTGAATATATTGGACTTTAATGATTATTTAAGTGTTTTGAACGAGGAACAAAAAAAGGCGGTTTGCCACGAAGGAAAATCTCTTTTGATTCTTGCAGGTGCAGGCTCTGGAAAAACACGCGTAATCACTACGAAAATTGCCTATCTTATATCGCAGAAAAAAATTTCTCCGTCATCTATTTTAGCCGTAACTTTTACTAAAAAAGCCGCAAACGAAATGAGGGAACGGGCAGTCGCCTTAGAAAAAAGAGCTCAGTATGCACAAATCCGCACATTCCATTCGTTCGGCGCATATTTTTTGCGTTTATTTTACAATGCGGCAAATCTTGAAAAAACATTTACAGTTTACGATGACGACGACGTTGTAAATTTGATTACAAAGGCAGTCCCTTACTTAACAAAAAAACAGGCTGCTCACTATTCGCATTTTATTTCGCTTGCAAAAGATTACTGTCTTCTTCCAGAGGATAATAATCTTTCTAGTATTACTGAAGATTTTAATTTTCCGGACGTTTATTCACTTTATCAGAAAAAACTTCGCGAAACCGGCAATGTGGATTTTGGCGATTTGATTCTTCTGCCTTACCTTGTGCTAAAAAATAATCCGTACATAAAAAAAGCAGTTTACAATCGTTACAAAGTGATTTTAGTTGACGAGTACCAGGATTCCAACGTTGCTCAGTTTAAGTTGCTTCAGGAACTTTCGGGCGCAAATGAAAACGGAGGCAAGGGAATTGGAACTTATGTTTGCGTTGTTGGTGATGATGACCAGAGTATTTACAAATTCCGTGGTGCTGAAGTACAAAATATTCTGAATTTTCAAAATCAATTTTACGGAACTGATTTAATAAAACTTCAAACAAACTACCGCTCAACTTCGGAAATTTTGGCGTGTGCAGACAGTGTTGTAAAAAATAACGAAGGCCGACTGGGAAAAACTTTGTTAAGTGCAAGAGGTTCTGGAAAAAAGCCGACCCTTGTGTTCCTGCCAAATCAAGATGATGAAACTGATTTTTGCAGCGACTTAATTGAACAGTCAAAGGCAAAAGGCGTTCCGTATTCTGACTGGGCAATTCTTTACAGAACAAATGCGCAGTCACTTGGATTCGAAACGAGTTTTATGCACAGAAAAATTCCTTATCAGGTGGTTGGTTCGTTAAAATTTTATGAGCGTGAAGAAATTAAAGATGCAATTGCGTGGATTTCTTTTGTTGCGAATCCAAAAGACATTGTTTCCTTCCAGCGCATTGTAAACAAGCCTTCGCGTGGCATTGGAGAGTTAACTCAGAACAAAATTATTGACGGTGCGCTCGGAAAGTCGATTCTTGAGTCTACCGCAAGTCTTACAAAAAAAGCGGCGTCTGGATTTAATGAATTTTGCTCCCTCGTAAAAGAATTTAATGAAATGATTCCGGCTTCAAAAATGACCGAAACCCTTTCTCTTGCGCAATCGGCTCTTGAAGTTCAGGCTTTGCTTTCCCAGGACGATTCTGATGAAGAGGCGGCTGCTGATGAAAAAGTGCTTCCTGTTAAAAACGAAAATTCTGCTGATAAAAAGGCGACTTTTGTTAAGAACGAAAATTTTTCTGATGAAGATGAGTTTGCTGATGAAGACGAT
>CAZXCR010000255.1:0-3413 GCA_964639315.1 uncultured Treponema sp.
CTTAAAATGTCGCTTTTTCAAAGTTGCCTCTAAAAATTGCAATTTTTAGAGGCTTCCATAACAGCGTTTTTTTTACGGTATCTAAAATCAAAATTTCTAAAAAACTAATTTATTTTTTTTCGTAGAGACAAGCCCACTGTGTTTTTAGAAATTCAAATTTTGTGTCCATACCAAAAAGACTTTCTGAGTGCCCAATAAAAAGATACGAATTTGCAGACATTGAGTTATAAAATCTGTCGATTGTTGCTTTTTGAGCTGCTTCATCAAAATAAATCAGAACGTTACGGCAGAAAACTACATCAAAATTTCTTGCGCCCATATCGTAGCGCAAATTATGGTAGTCGAATTTTATGGTCTGCATTAATTCTGGTTTTACCTGATAACCGCCGTCGGCCTTTGTAAAATAAGTTGCAAGATAATTCTGTGGAATTCCTGTAATTCTTGAATCCGCATAAAATCCCTGCTGACCAACTAAAAGGGATTTTAAAGAAATATCTGAAGCTGTAATGTCGAAGGTGTATGGAGCAGGCAATTTGTCTTTTAAAATCATTGCGATTGTGTAAGGTTCTTCGCCTGTTGAACAGCCGGCACTCCAAATGTGAATTTTTGTGTCCATCATCTTTTTCTTTTTTTCTATAAGGTGAGGAAGAACATAATTTATGAGCGCGTCAAAATGTGGCTGGTTTCTAAAAAATCTGGTTAAATTTGTAGTTATACTGTCGAGGAATACTTTAAATTCTTCAGTGTCTGTAGTGATAAGTTTGTAATAGTCATCAAGATTTTCCATTTGCTTTTCGCGCAAACGCTCTTTTAAACGACTATCGAGAATGGATCTATTTGTTTCTGAGAAAGTAATTCCACTAGAGTCATAAATCAACTTGCGGAAAGTATCAAATTGTGAATCTGTAAGCAACTCTGCCATAATGCTTTATTATAACCCCCTGAAATTGAAAAGTAAAATAAAAAACACTAAAAAACCTATAAAACCCGGCTGTTGAAGCAAATACAAAGTCAGCAAAAATCTATTTCCAGAGATTTGCCGGATTTACGCTTCGGCCCTGCTTGTAAACTGCAAAATGCAAATGTGGACCTGTACTCTTTCCAGTGCTTCCAACTTTTCCAATTGGCGTATTTGTATAAACAAAATTTCCTTTTTTACAGTCAATTTTACTTAAATGTCCGTACAAAGTTTTGTAGCCGGAATGATGACTTACGATTATAAAATTTCCGTAAACTGCGTTGTTTCCTGTTTGCGTAACAGTTCCTGCGAGTGCTGGATAAACTGTGGTTCCTGTAGCGCACGCCATATCAATTCCGCCATGAAAAGTTCGCTTTGAAGAGTCAAATGGATTATTGCGCCATCCGTACCACGAAGAAAAATAGTAACGGCTGCTGTGAATTGGTTTTATAAATAAATCTCCGTTGATTTCCTGTCTTGTAACCCAGTCGAGTTCGGCGTCGGGAACAAAAATTGTGCTTCCTTCCTTTAAGTTTGTGTCGGCTTCAAGATTGTTGACCAGTGCACATTTTTGAGCGTCAATTTTGTATTTTTGCGCGATTGTTGACGGAGTTTCGTTTCCGGTGCGTACTGTGTAGAGAATTCCTGTCATTGAAGGAATTTTTAAATACTGACCGATTTGTATGAGCCTTGAAGATTTTATGCTGTTTACGCTGATTATTGTGTCTGTGCTTACGTTGAATTCATCTGCAATAAATCCAATCATATCGCCTTTTTTTACTCTGTATGAAAAATATGAAACTTTATTCTGATTTTCCTGAATTTCGCCATTTTGCTCTGAATTTAAATAGCTTACAAGTTCAAGATTTTTATTTAATTCTTCTGAATTTTCATTTACAGTTTCCTGTGTTAATTCTGACAAGTTGATATTTTCGGCTCCACCTTTACCTTTTGCGTTATGAAAATGAATTGCCGCAAGGGAAAATGCACCGACTACTGCGAGTCCTGAAAAAACTGAAATTGAATATATAAGCACAAGATGAAGCTTGCTTTTTAGGAGAACTTTTTTGCTGTAACTCATTTTGTCAGAAAGAGTGAATTTTTTCATTTTCTTTTTTGCCTCAATTACACTGCTGATATTTTTGTTATGGTCAACTTTAAAAACTACGATTTTTAAAGACAATTATTTTTTATTTAGCCCGATTAAATAAGTTTCAAATGATTCTGTGCGGCAGGCTTCGGGTTTGAATCCCTTTGCAACTGTAAAAATTTCCCTCATTTTTTGAAGTTCTTTTTGCTGGTCACCATTTTGGAAAATTTTTACACAGAAATTTCCGCCTTTTTTTAGCATATCTTGCGCGTACCAAATTGCCATTTCCACAAGACATCTTGAACGTGCGGTATCGATTGTGCGGTTGCCGGTGGTAAGGGGCGCTGCATCGCATACAACAAGATCAAATGGTCCTTGTTCTTTTATTTGATTGCGAATTTCTTCGTCAGTTAAATCGCCCTGGAAAAAAACTAAATTGCTTCCCTTTACTGATTTTGAAAGCGGATTTAAGTCGCAGGAAACGACTTTGCTTGATGAATCGACGTTGCGCAAAAGCCAGGTTGTCCAGCTTCCTGGAGCAGAGCCTAAGTCCAGAACAGAGCGCGCATTTTTTAACATTTTGAATTTTTGGTCTATTTCCTGAAGTTTATAAACACTTCGTGCAGGATATCCTTCTTTGAATGCTTTTTGAGACCAAAAATCTGGTTTGCTGTATGAATTTTGTTTAGACGGCATATCCTTATTTTCGGCAGAAAAAATGCGGAATTTTAGGAGAATTTTGAGTTTGAGGGGATTTTGAGGGTGAGTTTTTTAGGAGAATTTTTTGTTAAGAAATTGATTTTGTGGGACAGGGAATTTTGTTGGTAACAGCCGCAGACTTGCGTTTTTTTTGGGTAAGCGGAAATTTTACTGCAAGTACAGCGCGCGCTTTTGTCGCGCGCGGATTCGTAACAAGAAGGTTTCTTTTTGCAGGAAAATTTTGTTTGTTAAGCAGAAATTTTTTTGCGAGTACACGCCGCGCGCGCGGTTACCAGAAGACTTTTTCTGAAAAAAAATTTGTTTGTTAAGTAGAAAATTTTTTGCAAGTACAGCGCGCGCTGGTTACTAATGGATTTCTTCTTGTTAAAAAAAATTTTTGTTAACGTAAAGATTCCGAAATAAATTCGGGGTGACCGCCATGTCGCTTGCGACAACTTCGCGGTCTTTTTGATAAGAATTTATTTTCTTAGCACACAAAACAAGCCAAGCCTAGCCCCGATGGTAAGGGCGGCGAAGCCGTTCAAAACCGCAGGTTTTGAATGAAAACCCTGGACAGCGGGTTTGTCGCAGGCTTACACCTACTCTCCGATTTTTCTTCGAAAACTCGCGGTCTTTTTGATAACATCTATTTTACTTACTGCCAAA
>CAZXCR010000256.1:0-3397 GCA_964639315.1 uncultured Treponema sp.
TCAATGCTGAAAAAAATAAATTCTGCTGTTTCCCACGCATCTTCTTTTGATAAGGCGCTTGAAGATCTTGCAAATAGAATTCAGTCATCATACTTCGAAATGGATGATATTGCTGGAGAAGTAAGGCGTTACCAGGCGTCTCTTGTTTTTGATCCAAATCGGCTTGAAGAAGTGCAGGAGCGGCTGGAACTCATAAATAAACTGAAAAAAAAGTATCTTGGAACTCAGAATGCTTCAATTCAAGAAATTTTGGATTACAAGCAGAATGCAGAACTTGAACTTGAAAAACTTTGCGGTCAGGGAAATGATAAAACTGTCCTTCAGGAAGAAATTGCGCGGCTTGAAAAGGACGTTTATTCCAGGGCAAAAAATTTGAGTGAAAAAAGAAAGGCTGCAGCTCAAAAAATGTCAGCGCAGGTGGAAGAAGTTCTTGCAAAACTTGGAATGAAATCAACTGTTTTTAGAGTGAATTTGCAGGAAAAAGATGGCAGCGAACTCGAGCAAAAGTGCGGCCCTTATGGAATGGACGATATTGAATTTTTAATAAGCGCAAATCCTGGTTCGCCACTGCTGCCGTTAACAAAAATTGCTTCCGGTGGAGAATTGAGTCGTGTTATGCTTTCTTTAAAAACAATACTTTCTGATGCTGACACAATGGAAACCTTGGTTTTTGATGAAATTGATACTGGAATTGGCGGTGAAGTTGCGGTTTCCCTTGGCGAACATATGAAAAAACTTGCGGCAAAAAAGCAGATTCTTTGTATAACTCACTTGGCAAGTATTGCAGTTTATGCCGATAATCAGATTAAGATTCAAAAAGGCGTTTCAAATAACACTACAGCAACTGATGTCTTTGAAATTACAGGAGAGAAGCGGGTAAGAGAAATCGCAAGAATGCTTTCAGGAGACAGTTCTTCTTCTCAGGCACTTGAATATGCGGCTTCTATGCTGAAAAAATTTGGAGGTATTTAATGGCAATAAGTCAGGAATCAAGAAATGAATTTGCTCAGACAGTTGAACCAATCAAAAAGAAGATAAGTGAATCTCTTGAAAAAGAAAAAGGTATGACTCTTCTTATGCGCACTGACAATGCCGGAATTGAATACAAAAAAATTATTTTAAGCGAAGAAATGATTTATGTTGCAAGTCTTTATATGAGCATAAATAATATTTCCCTCGAGATTCTGGAAACTAAAAACAACGATGCCCTAAACGATGCCAGAAAATCAATTTACAAAGCCATTATTTACCTTGAAGACATTGTTTCTAACATAGTTGACTGCCCATATTCTGAACTTACGCCAAAACTTGAAAATATTGTAAATACTCCTATTGAAAAAAGATTTTACTTGATAAGAAAACTTGGGCTTGCCATTCAGCTTTTGGTTGATGCTTTCGGTGACAATTCAAAATGGAAGGCTTCTTTTGTTGAACTTCGCGGTCGCTTTGCCGTGGTTGCAAAAAATTTTATTGATATGCAAAAAGCCCTCAAAGATTACTACGATCCGCGCTCTCCTGATTACGACAACACAGTGCTTTATATGCGCCTTATTTGCAAACTTCTTGACAAAAGTGCAATGGAATACAGAGACCGCTACGAAACTGCAACTCGCCGCATTGACGATATGAGTCTTGCCATAAAACTTTTGAATGCACGAAGACGAATTGCCCTGCTGCTTCACGACAGTAATGGTGCTGAAGAAATTAAAAAGAAAGCAGTTGTCTGGAAGTCTAAAATGGAAGCTGATGCAAAGTCTGGAGCAAGCAAGTAGATGATTTTTTTAGAATGCCTTTATTTTTCTGGAGTTTACTGATTGTAAATGAAAATAGAATTTCTTTTAAAAATTTTTGAAGGTTTTTCAATTCAGCGGTGGAACGATCTTGTGCGTCCTTTTGAAATTGTTGAAATGGACAAGCAGGCTGAAAAAATGGTTCTTGCCTACATCATTGGAAAGTATGAAGAAAATGCAGGAAAGAAAATTGACTGGGAATGGATGATTTATGTGTCGCTTTTTGATTTGCTTAGGAAAATTCAACTTTGCGATATAAAAAGTCCGGTTCAGTCGCTTATAAAAAGTCAGTATCCGGAAGAATACAAAAAACTGAATCTTTGGGTTCTTGAAAAATATAAAAATCTTATTGACAGCGAAGCTCTTTTTTCCAGATTTGAAGACTACATTGCAAAACTTAACGGCTACAAGCCAATGGAAGAAAACGAAGAAGATACGGTGCGGGTTTTTCGTGCGGCTCACAAATATTCGAGCCTTAGAGAACTGGAAATGCTCAGTTTTGTAAACGAACCGTTCAGACTTGAGCAAATTCGGCGCGATTTAAATGCTGACCTTCAGTCTTACCTTGATTTGCGTGGACTTCAGCTTTTGATTACAAAACAAAAACCCTTCGATTTTTTAACTCGCATTGAGCAGTTGCGCTTCCAAACAAGATGGAATCAAACTCCGCGAATTCCAAAAACCTCTGTTTTAGGTCACTGCTATTTTGTTGCAGTCCTTACGCTACTTTTTCAAATTGAAAGTCCTGTAAAAATTTGTTCGTCTCGCTTTTACAACAATTTTTTTTCGGCTCTGTTTCATGACCTCCCGGAAAGCGTTACGCGCGACATTATTTCTCCGGTAAAGCAGGCAACTGACGAACTTCCTTCAATAGTAAAGCAAATTGAAGATGAAATTGTAAGCAAAGAACTTGTGCCGCTGATGGAAGATTTTTATAGGGACGAAATTCTTTATTTTACAAGCAATGAGTTTGAAAATAGAATTTTTCTTGATTCAAAAACTCAGGAAGTCAGTTTTGAAGAATTGAATGAACTTTATAATTTTGACGAACTTATGCCTGTTGACGGAAAAACTGTGCGGGTTGCTGACCATCTTTCTGCCTTGCTCGAAGCGGAACTTTCTGTGCGGCATGGAATTACCAGTGAGCAGCTGGTTTACGGTTGCAAAAATATATTGAAAATTTATCCTGAAGGAACCTTGGTTAACGGAATTGATGTTTATTCACTTTTTAATGCAGTTGATAAAAAAACGTCAAAAAAATGTGATTTTTAGCCACAACTTTAAAATTAATTGTAAAATTTAACAAATTTATTTATAATCACTAGTTGATTATTTTTTTTGGAGGAATTATGACAGTCGGTCAAATGTTTAGTCAAAGTGGAATTTTGACTTTGCTTGGTATGGGCGTTGTTTTTTTATTTTTAGTGCTACTTATTCTTGTTATGAAGCTTCTTCATGTTGTAGTTCATGCACTAAAGCTTGATAGGGAAGAAAAGAAAGATACTCCTTCTTCGTCTTCAAATTCAGCTTCTGCAGATAACGGGGAAGTTGTGGCTGCAATTGCGGCGGCGGTGTACGAAAAAGAGCTTTAAAAAATCAGTCATCTT
>CAZXCR010000257.1:0-3394 GCA_964639315.1 uncultured Treponema sp.
AGAATTGCTTTGTTAAGAAATAGATTTTTTCTTAACAAAAAGACCGCGAGTTTGTGGCTGTTACTGACAAAATTTCGCTTTAAGAAAAAATTCCTTTCTTAACAAAAAAAATCTACGAGTTTTCGCAAGAAAACTCGGGAAGCAGACGTAAGGCTGCGACAAACTCGACGAGTAAAATGCTGAAAGCATTTTACTCAACTATCGGGGCTAGGCTTTTTCACCTTTTTTGTTGAGCGGAAATTCTGTTGGTAGCTTGCGGAATTTTTTTTTAAACAGAAAATTTTGTTGGTAACAGCCGGCAAAGTTGCGGGGCGTGGTTACTGATAAATTTTTTGTTAAGAATTTAATTTTTTCTTAACAAGAAATTCTATCAGTAATAGTCGCTTGATTTCGACAAGTTCAATCGGCGCTTAAATGACTATTTGCAACAAACTCCAATTACGAAATCACGTCAAGAATTTCGGCTTCGGCTTCAATTTCGCGACCTTCCTGAATCAAAAGCGGCAGACTTGAAAGAATTTTTACCCTTAGCAAAGTTCCGCCGGCAATTTTTTTAGGACTTTTGCATCTTACGTGAATAAAATTATAAGTTACGGCATT
This sequence comes from uncultured Treponema sp., assembly GCA_964639315.1. Lineage (GTDB taxonomy): Bacteria > Spirochaetota > Spirochaetia > Treponematales > Treponemataceae > Treponema_D. The sequence goes on from CAZXCR010000257.1 coordinate 601, forward strand.
AACGTACGGACTCAAAATATTTTCTTTTGCAACTAGCACCCGTTCACTTCTGGAATTTTCTGAAAGTGCAAAAAGTTCTTTTCCAATAAACGAATCAATGTAATTCACCTTACCCTTCAATGCGAGTTTTGAAAGCACTTTTACCCGCTCATCTTTTATGCGCTCAGGAATTTGATTTTTCATCGAAAAAGCTTTTGTTCCAGGACGCGCAGAAAACGGAAAAGCGTGAATCCAGGCAAAGCCAATTTTTTCGCAAAGTTCGCAGGTTTTACTAAAATCGTCTTCGGTTTCGCCAGGGAATCCTGCAATAATATCGCAGCTAAGAAATGGATTTTCTTTTGCCTCGCGAAGCATTTTTGCAGCAGAGAGGACTTTCTGCGCATTGTACGGCCGGTTCATTTCTTTTAAAATTGAATCACTTCCGCTTTGAACACTCAAATGAAAACTAGGCGCAACTCGAGGATTTTTTATAACCAAACAAAATTTTTCATTCACACTTTGCGGATACAGACTCGAAATTCTAATAAAAATTTTTTCAGTTTTTTCCAGAACGATTTTTAATAAATCAGCAAAATCAGCAGTTTTTTCAACGGACTTATCACCGTCATTTTCAAAATATTTTCCTGCGTACTGAGTAAGATTTACGCCGGTAAAAACCACTTCTTTTTTTCCAAGATTTTCAAGTTCCCGAACGCGCGACACAACTTCAGCAACATCAAGCGAAACTGCCTTTCCGCGCGCAAAATGAATGCGGCAAAAAGCGCAACTGTTATTGCAGCCATCCTGAACTTTGATTGAAGCGCGACTGTGCTTTTCAAAAACCGGCGTGTAAAGCATAAAATTCAAATTCTTCGAAGCAAGCGATTTTTCAAAGTCCTTTTCTTTTTGCAGAATGAATGATTCAAGTTCAGCACAGGAAATTTCAGTTTTATCTTTCATCATTTGGGCAATGTACGAGAGAATAAATTTTTTTGTTCCCGGCACAATGCAAATTCTTGAAGGCTCAATCTTTTTAATTTCATCAGCTTCAACTTCGGCATAGCAGCCAGTTACAAGAATGCAGGAATTTTTATATTTTTTTAAAAGCAGGCGGATTATGCGGCGGGCCTTTTGTTCAGCCTTTGCAGTTACAGTGCAAGTATTGATTATGCAAAGAATTACATTTTCATCTTCCAAAGAAGAAGCGCTAATATTTTCTAAATCACATTTGAATCCGGCAGAAAAAAAACAACGGGCAGCGCCTTCACTTTCGTCCTGATTCAAACGGCAACCAAGAGTTTCAAAATGTACAGTTTTTTGCATCTTTATAAAAAAAATTTAGTTTATACGAGACTGACAGCGGGTTTTTCCACGCACAGCATCATTTTGTGAAGGGTCCAAAGATAAGGCTCTATCGTATGCAATAACAGCATTCTGCCAGTCAGAAGCCATTTCTTTTGCATAGCCAAGTCTTGTCCACCAGTAACTTTTTGCAGGTTCGTAGCGCACCGCAGTAGAAAAAGAAATATCTGCATGCTCATAGCGCGCCTGTTTTATATAAATTTCGCCAGTTAAATAATAAACGCGGCCAAGTCTGTCTGCATTTTCAGAAGCATTTGCCACATAACGCTGAAACAGATTCAAAGCTTCATTATTTTTTCCAAGATAATATTTTGCTTCGCCAAGCGATTCAATCAAACGAACATCACGGGCATTTATTTTTCTAGCCTCAGTTGCCATTTGTTCTGCTTCCCTGTACTGACCGTTTGCAATGAGCGCCCAACACAAAACGCAGTAAGATTCCATATTGTTTGGATTAGCAGCAAGTTCGTCCTCGCAAACTTTAATTGATTCAAGATAATTTCCGTTTCGGTAAAGCGCCAGAGCGTCGGGCTTAGTATTTTGAGCAAAAGAAATTGAAGTAAAAGTCAAAAACAAAAGCGCAAGAGAAAAAATTTTTTTAGCACAGAATCTATCAAAAAGTTTCATATAAAATCACCTGTAAAATTATTCCTGAGTCATCGAACACTTTCCAGAAAAAGTAGACCCCGGTTCCAGAACCACTTGTGCCGATGTAATGTCGCCAAAAACGCTACCCTTTGAAGAAACGTAAACCAGATTTTTACCAACAATATTTCCGTTCACCTTGCCGCGCACCAAAACTCTGTCAGCAACAATATCCGCATTAACTTCAGCATTCGTATCAATCAGAAGATCACTCGTAGCGTCAATATTTCCACTCATTTTGCCCTTAATCATAAAAGGCTTAGAAAAACGGATTGTTCCCGTAAACGAAATATCGTCGGCCATAACAGTGTCAAAATCTTCTTCTTCAGTTTCAAACTCAACAGAACCTTTAATATCAAACATAAAAAACATTTTAATTGTTCTAGCAAATGAAGTCAATGAAGCGGATTTTTTAAGTTTTTTCTTGTTGGAGCGAGCTTTTTTTCCTGCCACATTTTTTTTACGTTCCGGCAGTAAATTTTTTTTAGTAAGCCCGCTGTTCAGGGTTGTCATTCAAAACCTGCGGTTTTGAACGTGCTATTGTGTTTTCTAAGTCCCAGTTTAGGCGTTAAGAAAATAAATGTTTGCAAAGGAGACCTGCAAGTTTTCGAAGAAAACTTGACGAGTAAAATGCTTCAGCATTTTACTCAACTATCGGGGCTAGGCTTTTTCACCTTTTTTGTAAATTTTATTTAACCTCGAAATTCAACCTTTTAAGTTTTTTCTTGTTGGAGCGAAGTTGCCGCAACCTTACGGTCGCTTCCCGAGTTTCGGCAAGCGAAACTCGTAGAATTGCTTTGTTAAGAAA
>CAZXCR010000258.1:0-3380 GCA_964639315.1 uncultured Treponema sp.
CGATGGTAAGGGCGGCGTAGCCGTTCAAAACCGAAGGTTTTGAATGACAACCCTGGACAGCGGGTTTTCTAAAAAAATTTTCAGCCGGAACGCAAAAAAAAATTCCTAAAATGTAAGCAAATTCGCTCCAAAAAAGTAAAATTCACCTATTACGGAACGTGAATAATTTCTCTAGGTTTACTTCCGTTTGCCGGACCTACAATTCCGCGCTCTTCCATAAGTTCAACTAAACGAGCTGCGCGGTTGTAACCAATTGAAAGTTTTCGCTGAATGTAACTTGCACTCGCCTTTCCTGCCTGAATTACAATATCAAGGGCTTTTTCGTAAAGAGGGTCATCTGCTCCGTCATTAAAAAGCGAATTCTGCTCAAGCTCCTCGTCTTCATCGTCGTCTATAAAAATTTCATCATCAATGTATTCTGGTTCACCCCAGCAGTCTTTTACGGCATCCACAACATTTTCTACTTCTTGATCGCTTACAAAAGTTCCCTGGATGCGGATTGGGAATGGATCTGTTGCGCTTGAATAAAGCATATCGCCCTTACCCAAAAGTTTTTCTGCTCCGGTTTTATCAATAATGATATTTGAATCTGTGCGGCTTGCAACCATAAATGCAATTCGACTAGGAATATTAGCTTTAATCAGTCCCGTAATAACGTCAACTGAAGGACGCTGAGTCGCAAGAACGAGATGAATTCCTACTGCGCGACTTTTTGCCGCAAGACGTGCAATTGCAGCTTCCATTTGCTTTCCTGCACTCGCCATTAAATCAGCAAATTCATCAATAACAATGACTATATACGGCAATTTTTCTGTGGCAATACGCTGTTCTTTTATTTTCTGATTGTAACCAACAATTTCGCGGCAACCCATTCCTTTTAAAACCGCATAACGACGCTCCATTTCGCAAATACAATAATTTAATGCCTGCATAGCAGCTTTTGGTTCAGTTATAACAGGAGTTAAAAGATGACCAATTCCGTTATAAAGACTAAGTTCAACGATTTTTGGATCGATTAGAATCAGTTTTACTTCATTCGGCGAGCGCTTGTACAAAATGCTCAGAATCATTGAGTTTACACAAACCGACTTTCCTGCTCCAGTTGCACCAGCAATTAAAAGATGCGGAGTTTTTGCAAGGTCCATAAGCTGCGTTACTCCTTCAATGTCTTTTCCCAAAACTGCCGGAATTTGCATTTTTTTCCATTCAGGGCGGTCTTCTTCAATACATTCGCGGAACGAAACAATGGCGCGCTTTTTATTTGGAATTTCAATTCCCACAGCACGCTTTCCTGGAATTGGCGCTACAATACGTACAGATTTTGCCGCAAGACGAAGCGCAATATTATCTTGCAAAGAACGAATTTTATTTAAATTTACGCCCGGTGCCGGAAGAATTTCAAACATTGTAACAACCGGACCTCTACGAATTGCAGTAACATCAGCTTCAATATTGAATTCGCGCAAAGTTGCCTGAAGATTCAGAGCCGCCTCTTTTGTTTCATCGTCAATTTCCCAGAACGGATTCTGCTCGTATTTTTTCAAAAGTTCCGTGCTGATTTCGTACGGTCCGTGCGCTTTTTTTATAGAAAGTTCTATTGGTTTTGTATTGCCGTTTTTGTCAGTATAAAAAGCAGTTTTACCAAAATTTTTTGTTTCATTTGTTTCATTTGATTCGAGGGAAGCTTTATTTTCCTGCTGATTTTGAGACTTTTCTTCATTTTGATTTTTAAACTGATTTTCAGATTCAAGATTTTCTTTTATATCCTGATCCATTTTGCTAAAAATATCGCTTAAATTCGAATTGATATCAGTTTCATCAGAATTTTCATCTGTTTCTAAATCGATAGTTTTGTCTTCCTGCTGAACTTTAGACGTGTTTTCATCAAAAAAGTTTTCTTCTTTACTGCCGGAATTTATTTCTTCGCCAGAAAATTCGTTTTCATCAAAGGAATTTGTTTCTTCGCCAGCCAGCTCATCATCGTAAGAAATGGCGTCGTTTATTGCAGCGTCAAGTTCATCATCATTTTGCTTTTCTTCATCAGAAAAATCTGGCAATTCTACAAATTCGTCTTCTTTATTGACGTTAGGAATTTTTTTTTCATCTGCAAAATTATTTTCTTCTGCAGCCGCCTCGTCCTTGCCAGAAAATTCTTCTTCGCTTGAAAAATTTATTTCATCATTAGAATTTATTTTTTCATCAGGAAATTCGTTTTCATCAGCAGGATTTTCTTCAAAATTTATTTCATAGTGAATTTCATCAGCTTTTTTTTCAGAATCCTCTTCAAATCCAATGGAATCTTTTTCAAAACTTGAAATTATATCGTCAAATTCGTCACTTTCTTGTTCAGTTTTTTCTTCAAATTCTTGTGCTTTTTTTGAATCATTAAAAATCGGATTTACGAGATTTGTAAAATCTTTTTGCTCAACGTCACCAAGCGCTTTTGATTCCTGAATCACATTCCACGGATCTTGAATTTTTATATCGAGAGCGTCGTCGTTTTTAGAAAAATCTTCTTCTTCGCTAGAGAAATTTTTCTTTTCGTCAGGAATTTCTTCTTCATCAGCTGAATTTTTTGCTTCGACCGCAAGATTTTCTGTTTCATCGGCAAATTTTTCTTCTTCCGGCGAAGAATTTTTTGCATTTCCGTCTTCATCAAGTGACCAAATGTCATCATTTAAGATTTTATTTTCTTCAGGAAGTTTTTCATCATCTGCCGCAGCTAAATCATCTTGTGCGAGACTTTCGTCTTCTTCCGGAACTTCTGAATTTTCTTCTTCAGTTTTGAGCGTGAGTGAATCAAGTTGATTTTCTGAACTTACTTCAGAATTTTCCTGTGTTTTTAGAGAATTATGTTTTTTTGAATAAATTTTTGATGAAATGATAAATGAAAGTAGATACTCAGCAAAAGCAAGTAAAATTGCAATTACAACAAGAAAAACTATTTTCATAAGTGCCACAGAACTTATATCTGTAGAAGCAATTTTTCGCGAAGTTTGTTCAGCAAGTGCAAGTGTAAAAAATGGCAGCGGACTGATTAAAAGTCCCACAGCTTTTTGCAAGGTCCATTTTGAAATAAAACAAAAAATCCCTGCCGTAAAAAAATATACTGGTATTAAAACTGAACAAAATCCATAGGCTTCAATAAGCACTTTTCCAAGCCAAAAAAAAGCTCCACTGGAATTTCCAAAATCCAAAAGTCCAAGTATAAGCGAAATAGAAAATACTGCCGCAAGTAAAAATAGCGCAACTCCTAAGCAAGCAGCACCTTTTTCTTTTTTAGTCATCTTTACCTCAAAATTCGCAACGAAAATTTACAAAGGTCAAAATTCGAGTTTTTTCAATTTTTACTTACTTGGAGCGAATTTGCCGCAACCTTA
>CAZXCR010000259.1:0-3362 GCA_964639315.1 uncultured Treponema sp.
TTCGTGAAACAATTTTCCCAAATGCCAGTCACTCGTGTGAAGAATTCTCATTTTTAACCTCAAAAATTACGTTTTTTTATAGCGGCATTTTATCATTGATTTTAAAGAATATCAGGTCAAAATTTGAGTTTTTACACTTTATTGTCTAAGCACCAATTGCCCCTGTTAATGACAGATTTTTTTTTACTTAATTGGAGCAAATCTTTTCCACTCAAGTGCGCGTCGCAGACTTCGCCTGCTTGCTGAATTTTTTTAGGAAACCCGCTTTCCGCGGTTGCGGCTTCGCCTTCATTCTTCCGCTGCCGCTCCAGAACGCGCCTTCGGCGCGCCGCTACAATCGGGGCTAGGCGCTCTTAAGTAAAAAATTCTGCAAGTTACTGACAGAATTTTTTATTAAGAAAAAAATCTATTACTTAACAAAAAGTCCGCAACACTTCCGCAACATTCTAATCGCGCCACATCACATCAAAGAAAGCTCGAATCAACGAAAGCTGCCCCTTAACATATTTAGAACAAACAACTTCCTAGACAATATAAATGCTTTTTATTAAAATAACGTGCTATATAGAAGAAATTTAAAGAGGAAATCATGCCAAAAATTGAAGTCAACGAAAAATTATTTTTTAATCTTCTTGGAACAAAATACGACTGGGATACATTCGAAAAAAAACTGACATTTGCAAAGGCTGAACTTGATGAAAAGCCTGACGAAACAGCGTCTGAAGACGAACGCGTTATAAAAATCGAATTAAATGATACAAACCGCCCTGATTTGTGGGCTACCGGTGGACTTGCACGCTGCCTTAGAGAACACGAAGGCGCAAAACATTCAGATTACAGCAAATTCCTTTCAACAAAAGATAACTTAAAAGACACAGGAAATCGTCTTGCAATAGTTGATCCAGCTTTAAAAAACATCAGACCGTATATGGTTGCATTTGTTATCAGCGGAAAAGCAATTGATAACGCAATGCTTGTTGACATAATGCAAACTCAGGAAAAACTTGCATGGAACTTTGGACGCAAAAGAAAGTCTCTTTCAATGGGAGTTTACCGCGCTGCACAGTTAAAATGGCCGGTTCATTTCCAAGCAGATGATCCAGATAAAGTAAGTTTCGTTCCGCTTCAGGATGACAAAGAACAGACTCTCCGCCAAATTGTAGAAAATCATCCAAAAGGAAAAGAGTACGGCTGGATTCTTAAAAATTTTGACAAATATCCAGTTCTTCACGATGATTCCGGCGAAATTATGAGTATGAGTCCAATCATCAACAGTTCAACCCTCGGACAAATCGAAGTTGGCGATAAGGAACTTATGGTTGAGCTTACTGGCGACAATATGGAAAATCTTATGCTTGCAGCAAATATTGTTGCTTGTGATTTCTTTGATGCAGGATACGAAATTCTTCCTGTAAAAGTACACCACGAATACGACACAGGATTTGGAAAAGATGTTGTAGCTCCATTCTATTTCCAGCCAGTAACCACAGCCAGACTTTCTGCAATAAACAAAAAACTTGGCGTAGATATGACCAAAGCAGAAGTTCTTAAAGCTCTTGAATCAATGGGAAGCAAAATTACATCAGAAGACATTCCTGCAACTGAAAAAACAGCTCAGTTTGTAAAAGCAAATAAAAATGATGTTCTGTTTACAGTAATGCCAGCTCCATACAGAAACGACTTTTTGCACGAAGTTGACGTTATTGAAGACGTTATGATTGGTCGCGGACTTGATACCTTTGAGCCTACAACGCCTAATGATTTTACAATCGGTCGTCTTCTTCCAATCACAAATTACAGCAGAAAAGTAAAAAATATTATGGTCGGACTGGGATATCAGGAAATGATTTTTAACTATCTTGGTTCTAAAAAATCTTATATTGACAATATGGGAATTGACGGAAAGGACGTTATCGAAATTGCAAACCCAATGAGCGAAAACTATCAGTTTGTACGTCCTTCAATCATTGCATCTCTGTTTGAAGCTGAATCTCAGAGTGCAAATGCTGTATATCCACATAAAATTTTTGAAGTTGGAAAAATTGCTTTCATAAAGCCTGATGAAAATACTGGAACAAAAACAATTCAGTCTTTAGGATTCCTAACAGCATCAAACAACGCTAATTTCAACGATGCAGCCAGTGAAGTAAGCACCTTGCTTTACTACCTCGATCATAAATATGAAGTAAAAGAAACTGAAGATCCGCGCTTTATTCCAGGTCGTCAGGCAGGAATAATGATAAATGGAAAGATGGCAGGAATTTTTGGAGAAATTCATCCGCAAATTCTTGAAAACTGGCAGGTTGGCGTTCCGTGTGTAGCCGGAGAAATGGATCTGGAATTCCTTATGGAAACAGAACCTAAGGAACATCAGTCAACTGCAAACGCAAAAAAAGCTGAAGCAAAACCAGCGCAAACTCCTTCTACACCAGCAAAAAAGACTAGCGAATCTAAACTTGCAGAAAATCAAGTTGAGCATTTTAATAAATACATCGAATTAAAAGTTGCCAAAGTTATTGATATAAAGTGCAATCCTGAAGGCGAAAAACTTTACATCGAAACTTTGGATGACGGCAGCGGAACTCCTAGAACCATTCAGTCAGGACTTCGCCCTTATCTAAAAGAAGATGAAATTCTTGGTAAAAACGTAATCATCGCAGCAAACCTCGCACCTCGAAAAATGCGCGGAGTTGAAAGTCACGGAATGTTACTTGCAGCAGATTATGTTGAAAACGGAGTTGAAAAAGTTGAACTTTTAACAGCACCGTGGGCAGCACCTGGAACGCAGGTTGTTCTTGAAGGCACTGAACCATGCGAAAAACCAGAAAAAATTGATATCGACAGATTCTTAAAGGTTGAATACAAGATTGAAAATTATTCAGCTGTTATTGCAGACAAAAAAATATTTGCAGCAGGAAAAGCAATAACAACAGAAAAAACTGAAAACGGAGAAATTTCTTAATTCGCTTTCTAAAGGCGTAATCTAAAAAAGACCGTTGTGTTTAGCAGCGGTCTTTTTTTTATATGGACTTAAATTTTTTTATTGATTTTAGGACGCCCTAAAGCTACCCTTTACTTTTTTATGTTATAAGCAGCAAATCCTGGGTAGCAAGCAGAATCTCCCAGTTCTTCTTCAATACGGAGCAACTGGTTGTATTTTGCAACGCGTTCTGAACGGCTTGGAGCTCCAGTTTTAATCTGGCAGGTATTCAAAGCAACCGCCAAATCTGCAATTGTGGTGTCAGCTGTTTCGCCTGAGCGGTGTGATGAAATAGCAGTGTAGCCAGCCTTGTGGGCCATTTTGATAGCTTCCAGGGTTTCAGAAACAGAACCAATCTGATTGAGCTTAATCAAAATTGAGT
>CAZXCR010000260.1:0-3362 GCA_964639315.1 uncultured Treponema sp.
TGTTTAAGTCTGGATTTTTTAGCGGCTTTGAAAAATTTAAGATTTTATAATTTAAAAAAATATTTCGTGTCCAGATTTTTCCAAAATGTGCTTGAACCGAATAGTCGGCTTTTAAGGTTTCAAGAAATTTTTTTATTTGATTTAAAATTTGCTCACAAAGAATTTTATTTTCATTTTCCCAGCTTTTGTACGAAGCAACGCAAAGATTGCCATAAACCGCAGGAAGATAGAGTGGTAAAAAAGTTTCCAGTTCGTCTAGTGAGCAAAAAATTATATTTTTGTTTTTTTCAAGTTCTTTTGTGCTTTCAAAAGTTTTGCAAAATTCAAGGCTTTCTTTATCTGCTTCAACTGCAATTATTTTTGATTCTGGAAGTTTTTGCGCAAGAAATTTTATGTGGTAAGCCGCACCAAGCCCAAGTACGATTATGAAATTTGCATTTATGTCTTTTGCAAATATTTCGATTTCTTTTTGAACATTGTATTTTGAAAACATTGGATGTGCGTTCAAAAAAAGCGGAATCCATTCATCTGATTTTGACTGAGTTTTTCCTCCGTAAATCATAATTTTGTTCCGCCTGTAAAACAAGTGTTTAGACTTTCAGTAAATTTTTTCATTTCCATAAAAACTTCTTGTTCCGCTTCGCCTTCAGTTTCAAGAGCGCGGTTTCTTTCAAGTTTTATAAATTGTGATGGAACAAATTCTTTTTGCCAAAGCGGATTAAAAAAATTCTTGCTGATTAAATTTTTTATTGATTTTTCTGCATCTTTTTTTTCTAGCGCAAGTTTTTGAATTTTTATGTCGCACTGAAAATTTTTATATTCTTTTGTAAGAAGTTCAAAGTCATTCCAATTTACGTTAGGAATTTTTCCAAGTGAATTTTTATATGCAAAATTGTCGCTTAATCTGAATAGGCGATTTTTAAAATCATTTGAAGAAAACCAGTCGCAGTAAATTTTCATTGCAGAAGAGGGCAGACTTGAAGAAAAAATTCTTGTTTCCAAACTGTGAAATCTGTTGTCGTTCATTTTGTTTTCAAGTTCGAGTTCGTTTGGCTGAATGTGCTGATATCCGCTTGTTTCAGAAAGATCTAGTCCGCAAAAAAATACCGGGCCGTCAGTTATTCCAAGTGCAAAAACGGCGGCAGTACCGCTTACAGTTCCGTTTCGTTGAATTTTCATTGGCTTAAAATCGCAAGTCTTTAAAATTTCTGCACTTGGTCCGTCTTCATAGCTTAGAGGAATAAAACTTGATTTTTCCAGAACTGAAGCAAAGCAACTTCCTTCGCTCGCAAGCGCAAGTGGAATTTTATTTTTTGCAAGTGAAAATGAAATATGCTTTTTTGCCCAAAAGCCTCCGTCAGTTGAAATGCACAAATCCGGAATTATTTTGTTTTCTACAAGCGGTCGCAATGATGAGGAAACTGCAATTAGAAAAAATCTGTTGCGCTTTTCTTTTAAGAATTTTATTGATGAAGAAAGACTTGGACCCGAAGCGCAAATTACTACGGGAAAATTTCCGTGCTTAACAGTAAAGTTGTTTTTTGCATTTTGGCAGATTCTGATTGAATTTTTTATCCATCTTTTTGCAAAATAATTTCTGGTTAAGAGAACATTTTTTGCTTTTTGCAGTACTTCTTTTATTTTTGTTTGCGTAAATTCGCATTGTTCTTGAAATGGTGCTTGAGAAGGAATCCAAGAGATAAAAAGACAGTTTGAAATTCCTTCATCACCTAAAAATGAAAAAAGTTCTTCGCCCAAATTTGTGTTGAGCGAATTTGTGTCTTCGCCAGATGAAGCATAAAAGACTTTTTCCCAAAGAAAATTTGTTTTGTCAAAAAAAGTGCTGTAGCGAATGCAACATAAAACTGACTTTGGAAATCTTTCCTTCAAAAATTTTGCGCAGTAGGAAAGGGCAGGTTCCGCGACTAAAATAAATTTTGGATTAAAAGAAACTGTTATTTGCTGAACAAATTTCTGTGCTTCGCGACTGGGATTGTATGAGGAATGAATGTGAAAATTTTTTGCGATGCAAGTTTCTTCGCCGTTCGCAGCTTTTTTGAATTCTATTTGCATTTTATTTTTGCGCACCAAGTAAAAAAGCCATATTTTCTGTTTACTAGGCAGACAATACGGCTTTTTATTTTAGACTTTAGAATTTGTTCTTAAGAAATTTGTCTGCCATTAAGCTAATCCGAGTTCTGAAAATAATTTTTTGTAAGTTTCAAATTGCTCTGACTTTGCAAATTCCTGAATTTTATCTTCTGGCAAGCTTTCAAGAAGCTGATCCATATAAGTTAAAACTGATTTTATTTCCTGCTTCATATCAGAAGGAATTTCTGATGAGCGGTCTTTTATTTCAGTTTGTGGCGCTGAAGAATCATTTTCCTGTGAACTTTCTTCAAAATCTGGACTTGCAACTTGAGCATCGCTTTGTTCTTGAGAAGAATTTTCCCAGTTGCTGAAAACCTGCTCTACAGGACTTTCGCTGATTCCCTCTTCGATTGTTTCTTCAGTTTCTTCTTCTGATGAATTTTCATCTTCTTCATCAAACAAATCTACTGGTTTTGAAATAGATTCAAGGGTTGTGTCAGGAACATCCTCATCAGTTAAAACAGAATTAGAGAATTCTTCATTTTCATTTTCTGTCGGCGGCAATTCTGGTTCAGAAGTGATTTCTGTATTTTCATTTATAAAATCAACGTCTGAAGGTTCAACCAAAATGTCATCAAGTTTTGGAACTGAAATTTCTGGCGGCAGCGAATCGTCTTCGTTTTCTTCGTCGTCTTCGTCTTCTGCAAGTTCAGTGTTACTTAAGTCGATTTCGTCTTCATCAAAAACAGGCTCTTCCAGATGCTCGTTGTTGAAATCCATAGCAGATTCTTCGCTCTCTGAATCCTGAACTGGAGTTTCTTCGCCACCGATGTTCTGACTTTCTGTAAAATCCGCTGTGTTAAGAATGTTGTTGAGTTCGTCATCGCTAAGAGCAATTGTATCGTCTTCGTCTGTATCGCTGAAGAAACCTTGTTTTTCCTCAGTTTTTACTGGAATTTCAACGGTACTTTCTGAAGTTTCCTTAACTCCGTTTTTGAGTTCTTCAAATTCTGTTTTGAGAGTGGAAATTTCACTACGCAAATTTGCAAGTTCACTAGAAATTTGACGAAGAATATCATTTTCATCAGTTTGTGATATTTTACTTGAAGTCATATTTTCCCCCGAAGTTTCTAAGCTAAATTGAGTATAGTCATCTGGATTTATTTCCTGATTATCTTCTTCAAAAACTGGAACTTCGAATTCTTCATAGTCTGGCTCATCAACATAGTCAAAGCCCAAATCATCTGAATCGCCAGCGTGATAATAATCTT
>CAZXCR010000261.1:0-3360 GCA_964639315.1 uncultured Treponema sp.
ACTGATTTTTTTTGCACCTTCTTTTCGTATTGAGCAGTCGTTTGAGGCAGCAAAACTTTCAGGTACTAAATCTTCAAGAAAATCATCTTTCCAGATTGCATTAAAAATAATTCCACATTCGCTTTCAATTTGAATTTTCTCCTCGCCAAAAGGAAAAATTATTTCGCCAGAAGAAAATGGAAAAGTCTTTAAAAAGTTAGGTACTGAACCATTTAAATTTTTTGACGGAAGGTAAGTTGGAAAAATCGCCTTAGGTGCAAATTCACTTTCTGCCTTAAGATTTTTAAAATCTTTGTCTTCGCCAGCCTGTTCCAGATGACCTGTAAAATTTCCTGCAACCCCAAAATATGCCATTTCTAAAATGCTATTTTCCATAAAATTTCTCCAAATTAAAATATTCCCATAAAGTCCATTTTATAACGCGAATAAAAAAATCTTTGTAGAGATGTTCTTTAAAATCACCTATAATAAAACAAACTTTGTGAATTAAAGAGTTTAAAAATTCCGCAGAATAAAAAACTCTTTTCTTAATTTATAAAAACTTTTCATTTTTTTTAAGAGGAACTTATGAATTTTATTGACGAATTTAATTATCTTGAAAGCGACGACAAGCTTATGCTTTTTCTTGCAGTGTCGGAAAGCCTTCCAATTGAAGATGAAAATGGTGTTAAAGGCGATTTTAGGCTTGAAGAAACTGACGGACTAAAAGATTTTCTTTGCAACAATGCGTTTTCTGGAAATCCTGATGAATATATTGAGCAAAGTTTAAATGATTTTGTTGAAACAAAATTTGCCTATCTTGGAAAAGATGAAAAAATCTGCTTTAAAAAAGAACTTGTTGAAAATGTTGTTTACGGAACTGATTTTTCTGGCGACGATGAAATTCTTCAAAAAACAATTTTTGATGATTACACAAAGGCTGAATACGCAATTTTCCTTGAAAAAACTGCCACTGAACTTGCAAAACTGCTTGAACCGCTTTCAGAAGCCGACAAATCTGACTTAAAGGAACTTGCCACAGAATTTGATTCTCCTTGTGAAATAAAAAATCTTTTTTCTAAAAAAAATGAATAAAAAATCAATTTTCCTGTTGACATAAAATATTTAAATGTATATTATCTAATACATCAACGCCGGCGTAGCTCAGTTGGTAGAGCGGAGGACTGAAAATCCTTATGTCATCAGTTCGATTCTGATCGCTGGCAAAAAGAGACTGTTTATCAGTCTCTTTTTTTTTTGTCTTTTTAGCAGTATTTTTTGCTGCGGATATTTTTCAATTGTTTTTAGGCCCTTCTTGCGCTATAATTTTACTTTATGAGATGGTTGATTTTTGCGTCGGATATCAATAATAAAGATATTAAGTTTTTTGAAAATTTGATTGAATCAAATAACGAAGTTCCTGATGAATATATTTTAACTGACAATCTTACTGACTACGATTTAAATGAATGCGTAAGTTCTGTTTGTAAAGCCACCCACTGCATTATTCTTGAAGAAGATAAACTAAAAAAATTCAGTGATTTTAATTTTATTCTGGGACTTTTGATTGGCAGGGGAGTGGAAGTTTTTATTCATAGTCCAAAAACAAATTCCCTTCGTTACGAAAAATTTGATTTGGGCTGCAATTCTCTTGTAAGAACTTATAAAACCGTTTCTGAATTAAAAAAAGAACTTTCTGAACATTACAAAGATTACGAAAAATCTGAATACGAAAAGCAGTCGCTTAATAGTCTTTTGGTTCAGGGAATTCCTTTTACTGCTGATTCTTTTGCTTATTATGTTTCAAAAAATAATATTGAAGTTTGTAATGAATTTTATGCTGCCGGAATAAATGTGAATGCGCTTACTTCGGAAGGCGTTTCGATTCTTTGCGTTGCCGTGCGTAATGATTGTGAAGAAATGGTTTCGTGGCTTTTGGAACGTGGTGCTGATTTGAATATGATTTCTAAAGACAGAGGATATTCCCCGGTTATGGACGCGGTTTGGCGCAAGAATTATAATCTTGTAAAATTTTTTGTGGAAAGAGGGGCATATCTTAATACTATTTCAAGCGACGGGCAGCCAATTCTGGTTCTTGCAGTGGGAATTGGAAATGCAAAAATTGTGGAGCTTCTTTTATCTAACGGTGCTGATGCTGAAAAAATTGACGGTATGGGAATGAGCGCAAGAGCTTATGCAAATCTTTTTAAGAAACCTGAAATTCTTGAAGTTTTCAAGAATTTTCCTCCAAAACAATAAGCGCTTTTTTTAGAGACTTCCTCTACTGAAAAAATATAAAATCAAGGTCATTTTAAAAAATAAAAGGCAAAAAAAATGAAAAATACTTCTCAAGAAAAAAAATCTATTGTTATAACAGGCGGCGGAACCGGTGGTCATATTTTTCCAGGAATTGCAGTTGCTGATAAAATTTTAGAAATTGCAAAAAGTAAAAATCTTGAAATTGAAATTTTCTGGATTGGAAACAATTCTGGAATGGATAAAAATCTTGTGGAAAAAAATTTAATTTCCAACGGCGGAAGCATTACTTCTTTTTACGGAATTCCAAGTGGAAAGTTGCGCCGGTATTTTTCTTTAAAGAATTTTACGGATCTTTTTAAAATTATTGCGGGATTTTTTAAGGCACTGAAAATTTTAAGAAAAATTAAGCCACTTTGTGTGTTTTCAAAAGGTGGATTTGTGAGTGTTCCGCCTTGCTTTGCTGCTAAAATTTTAAAAATTCCGTATTTTACGCATGAATGTGATTTTACGCCCGGACTTGCTACAAAATTAAATTCAAAGGGCGCAAAAAATATTCTTCTTTCTTACAACGAAACAAAAAAATATTTTGATAACAAGTTAAAAGAAAAATGTATTGTTACTGGAAATCCTGTGCGCCCTGTTTTTTACAATACAAGCGATGAAACTGGAAGAAAATTTCTTGGTCTTGAAAAAAATCCGCAAAAACCAGTTCTTTTAGTTTTGGGCGGAAGTTTAGGTGCTCTTCAAATCAATAATCTGGTTGTAGAAAATCTTGACTGGCTTAAAGAACGTTTTATTGTAGTGCATCAGACTGGAGCGGCTTTTGCAAAGGAAAATCCGCAGATTATGGCAGCAGGCGACTCTTCTTACAAGCCTTATGCTTTTATTTACGGCGAAATGCCGTCTGTAATAAAATGTGCTGATGTTGTGCTTTCTCGTTCAGGAGCAAATTCTCTTTGGGAATGTGCAGTTCTTGAAAAACCTATGGTTCTTGTTCCGTTGTGCTCGTCAGGAAGCCGCGGTGACCAAGTTGACAATGCAAATTATTTTAAGGAAAAAGATGCGGCGCTGGTTCTTTTGGGAAAAGATGCTGATTCAGCTCATTTAAAAGAGGCTCTTGAA
>CAZXCR010000262.1:0-3350 GCA_964639315.1 uncultured Treponema sp.
GTTAAGAAAATGAATGTTTGTAAAGTAAACCTGCGAGTTTTGGAACAAAACTCGATGAGTAAAATGCTTTAGCATTTTACTCAACTATCGGGGCTAGGTTTGGCTTGTTTTGTACGTTAAGAAAATAAATTCTTAACAAGAAGACCGCGCCAATTGAACCTGTCGAAATCAAGCGATTTACTTACAAACGTTAGTTTCGACAAGTTCAACCACCAGAATTCCTTCTTAACCACCAGATTTCCTTGTTAACAAAAAAACTTCCCCACATCAGCGGCAACTTCCTAGTTACACGAAAACTGTTTTTCATCTATAATTTTCGTATGTCAGAAATAAATACAAACAATCAAAACAACGAAAATCAACAGGAACAGAATTTGCAGGGTGCGCAGGAAGAAGTTTTAGAAGTTGGACCAAAAACTGCCATGGTTTCAATAATCGGCAGACCTAGCGCAGGAAAGTCAACTTTTTTAAACACAGCAAGCGGAGAAAATATCAGCATTGTAAGTTCAGTTCCGCAAACAACCCGCAACGCAATACGTGGAATTGTAAACACTTCTTTGGGTCAGCTAGTTTTTATAGACACACCGGGACTTCACCTAAGCGAAAAAAAACTCAATTTAAAACTCACCAAAATTGCGTCTGATCAAATGGAAGACAGCGATGCCATTCTTTACATAATTGATTCAACCAGGGAACAGGGCGAAGAAGAAAGATTAATTGCAAGAATGGTCAGAAATTTTTTGTCAAAACTCGTAATTGCAATCAACAAAACAGAAGATCCAAAGTCGAATGTTCAGCGGGCACGAAAGTTTGTAAAAGAAATTTTCCCCGACCTTGAAGAAAACCGCGTAATCGAAATGAGCGCAAAAACAGATCAAAATGTAAACAGCGTACTAAAAGCACTTTATGCTCTTGCGCCAGAAGCCCCGCATCTTTACCCAGAAGAATATTACACAGACCAGGAAGTGAGCTTTAGAATTGCAGAAATAATTCGCGGGCAGGCAATAAATCGTTTGGAACAGGAAATTCCGCACGCAATTTATGTTTCAATTGACGATATGAAAATGGCAAACGAAAATTTGCTAAAAGTGCGAGCCTCAATCTGCGTAGAAAGAGAAAGTCAAAAAGGAATTGTAATTGGCAAAGGCGCCTCAATGATAAAGCAAATCAGAATCGAAAGTGCAAAGGAATGTAGAGAAATTTTCCCTTACAAAGTAGACCTGGATTTGCAAGTAAAAGTAGACAAAAACTGGCGGCAAAAAGACAAAGTCTTAAACAGAATCATCTATTGATTTTTATTTTTTTGTTAAGAAATTGATTTTTCATTAACAAGAAATTTCATTAGTAACCAGCGCAGAATATGCGTGAGCAAAAGCCGCAAGCTTCGCTTGCTCTGCGAGTTTCGTGCCAAAACTCGCACGCCCCGATGGTTAAGTTCGTCATCCGAAAATACAAGCGAGACTTGCGGTAAACTCTGAACGTTGGCAAGCGTTGAAAACCCTCTTACGTTCAGCGTGTGCGTGCAGTTACCGACAAAATTCTTTGTTTACTAAAAGTCCTTTCTTTTACAAAAAGACCGCGAGTTTGTCGCTTGCGATAAACTCGTTAGCAAGCGTAAGCTTGCAACTTTTCGCGGTTGCGCTTCGCTTCATTCGAAACTTGACTTGTCGTTGCCAAGCCAAGTTTCGAACGGCATTCGTCGCCGCTACAATCCGACTATTGCTTTTCTATCTACTGAAATTTTACGAAGAAAACATTTTAGTCGTGAAGTTTTTTGTTAAGAGGTCGACTTTCGCGTTTAAACAAAATTTACAAAAAAGGTGAAAAAGCCTAGCCCCGATTGTAGCGGCGCGAAGCGTTCAAAAACGCAGTTTTTGAATGAAACCGCGGAAAGCGGGATTCCTAAAAAATTTACGACCGGAACGTAAAAAATTTGTGGCAGAGAAAAAAAATTCGCTCCATAAAAATTGCCAAAACTCGAATTTTGACATTCTAATCTGCCACCTATTGCAAACAAAGAAAAATCTAATTAAATTGAAAAACATAAAAATGTCCCTAAAAACTGAATTTCTAGAGGCAGGAAAAAAATTTACATTCTTAATTTACTAAGGATGTACTAAAAATGGGAGAAATAAAAAATGGGTAAGAAAAAGATTGACTGGTCAAATCTTTCATTCAGTTACATGGAAACTGCAAAAAGTTTTGTTGCAAATTTTAAAGACGGAAAATGGGACAGCGGCAAACTTACAAAAAATCATTCAATTACCATCAGCGAATGTGCAGGGGTTCTTCAGTACGCACAAACCTGCTTTGAAGGACTTAAGGCTTACACCACTCAGGATGGAAAAATCGTATGTTTCCGCCCAGATTTAAACGCTGAACGCATGGCATCTTCTTGTGAACGCCTTGAAATGCCTGTTTTCCCAAAAGAGCGCTTTGTTCAGGCTGTTATTGACACAGTAAAGGCAAATATTGACTACGTTCCTCCTTACGGAAGCGGCGCAACTCTCTACATTCGCCCTTATATGTTTGGTTCTGATGCAGTAATTGGCGTAAAACCAGCTTCAGAATATCAGTTTAGAATTTTAGTAACTCCTGTAGGACCATATTTTAAAGGCGGTGTAAAACCTATTAAAGTACGCATTTCTGACCTCGACAGAGCAGCTCCACACGGAACTGGCGACATCAAAGCTGGTCTTAACTATGCGATGAGTCTTCACAACATTGTTGACGCACACAAAAACGGCTATGCAGAAAATATGTACACAGACCCTGCAACTCACACTTACATTGAAGAAACTGGCGGTGCAAACATTTTGTTTGTATCAAAAGATGGAAAACTTGTTACACCAAAGTCAAATTCAATTCTGCCGTCAATTACTCGCCGTTCACTCGTTCAGGTTGCAAAAGATTATTTGAATATGGAAGTTGAAGAGCGCCAGATTAACAAAAACGAACTTAAGGATTTTGTTGAATGTGGTCTTTGCGGAACTGCAGCTGTAATTTCACCAATTGGCGAAATTGATGACCACGGAGAAAAAATTATGCTTCCAAGCGGAATGGAAAACTGCGGTCCTGTAATGCAGAAACTCCGCGACACTTTAACTGGCATTCAGATGGGTACTGAAAAGGCTCCAGAAGGCTGGATTTGTGAAATCAAATAAAATTTGCTTCTAAAATAAAACACCGTGCCGTCTTTTTTAAGACGGCATTTTTTTTGTGCGCAAGTTACCAATGAAATTTTCTGTTAGGTCAAAATTCGGGTTCTTGTAATTTTTATTTACTTGGAGCGAATTTGCCGCAACCTTACGGTTACGTATGCCCACATTCGTTAGCAAGCGTAAGCTTGC
>CAZXCR010000263.1:0-2270 GCA_964639315.1 uncultured Treponema sp.
TTTTCGAAGAAAACTCGACGAGTAAAATGCCAAAGGCATTTTACTCAACAATCGGCGCGATGGTTACCAATAAAATTTTCTGTTAAACAGAAAATTTTTTCAGTAACTCGCGGATTTTTTTTGATAAGAAATTACTTTTTTCTTTACTGCAAATTCTATCAGTAACCAGCGGTCAACTTTATTTTTTGTTCTGCACTGTGCGAATAGAGCCCATTCTTATTCGTTTTTCGCGGGTGTCGCTTAAAAGAGCATTTAATTTTTCTGCGTCTTCATTTTGTATTGCAGATTTGAATTCGTTCATTTTCTTTTCAAAATTATTTATGTGCGCAACAAGGCAGTCTTTGTTTGAAATAAAAAGTTCCGTCCACAAAGGCGCATTTATCATTGCAATTCTAGTTAAATCTTCAAAACTTCCGCCGCCAAAAGCTGTAATTTCTTCGTCCTGCGCACTCTCTACAAGTGCCGAAGCAATTACGTGGCAAAGCTGCGAGGTAAAGCCAATTTTATAGTCGTGAATGCTACAAGTAGTTTCTGTGATTCTAGAAAATCCCATTTCTGAAATAAGATTGCGCATAAGTTCAAGATTTTCTGTTTTATTAAAATTCTGAGGAATCAAAATATAATTGTGATTTATAAAAAATTTTGCTGAAGAATTTGCGTAGCCCTCTTTTTCACCGCCAGCCATTGGATGACCGATTATAAAGTCCACATCAGGGCGTAAAATTTGTGGCAGTTCCTTTTCAAAAATTCCTTTTACCCCGCTAATATCTGTAACAATGGAGCCGCTTTTAAAATCTGATTTGTGTTCTCTAAGAAAATCTAAAGTTGCGTGCGGATAAAGGCAAATAAAAACAACGTCACACTCGCTAATCATTTTTCCAGCTTCGTCAGACAAAAAAGTTTTATCTACAACCCCTTCGCTAAGTGCCTGATTCAAACTGGCAGTACTTCGGTTGCAGGCAAAAATTTTTCCGCAAGAATCACTCTGACTTAAAATATTATTCCGGATTGATTTTGCAAAGGAACCGCCCATTATTCCAAGTCCCACAATTCCGTACGTTAAGTTTTTTAAATTCTCCATAATTTTTTTCTCCAAAATTACATTTTTTTGTCTAATCGAAAAATACTGACAGTTTTAAAATAAAGCGCCGTGTTTACTGATAGAATTTCCAGTTAATAAATTGATTTTTTCTTAACCAAAAATTCTATTAGTAAGTCGCGGTCTTTTTGCTAAGAAAGCCTAGCCCCGATTGGAGCGGCGCGAAGCGTTCAAAACCGAAGGTTTTGAATGAAACCGCGGAAAGCGGGTTTCCTACAAAAACTTTCATCCGGAACGCAAAAAAAAACTTCCCTAAGATGTAAAAAGTTCGCTCCAATTAAGTAAAAATTGCGACAACCCCTCAAAACGCCCAACAAAGCTTAAATTGTTTTTCCTTCAATCTCTGCGTACTTGCCAAGTTTTTTTGCAAGAGAATCAAACTGAACTGGAGTAAGCTGCTGACTTGCATCGCTAAGGGCTTTTTCTGGATTGCAGTGAACTTCAATTTCAAGACCGTCAGTTCCAACAGCAACTGCGCCCTGCGCAAGAATTGGCACCATCCATCTGATTCCGCAAGCATGACTTGGGTCAACTACAACCGGAAGATGAGTAACCTTGTGCAAATACGGAACGGCGCTTAAATCAAGGCAGTTTCTTGTGTAATTATCAAACACACGAATTCCCCGCTCGCACAAAATTACATTTTCGTTACCACTTGCCATAATGTATTCAGCGCTCATTAAAAGTTCCTGAATTGTACCCGAGAGTCCGCGCTTTAAAAGAACCGGCTTTTTGCATTTTCCAAGTTCCTTAAGTAAGTCAAAATTCTGAAAGTTTCTTGCGCCCACCTGAATCAAGTCAACATTATCAAAATATTCGAGTTCCGAAGCGCTCATAAGTTCTGTGCAAATTGGCAGACCAGTTTCTTTTTTAGCCTTTTCAAGAAGCTCAATACCTTCTTTGCCAAGTCCCTGGAAACTGTACGGAGAAGTTCTAGGCTTGTAAGCACCGCCGCGCAAAATTCTTGCACCAGATTTTTTTACTTCGCGAGCAACACTTAAAATCTGCTCTTCATTTTCAACAGAACACGGACCTGCAATAAGCGCAACAGTTTTTCCATCGCCAATTGTGCAAGGAATAACGTCTTTTTGACCGCCACCAACAGTAATTACAGTATTTTCCGGATGAAAAGAACGACTTGCCATTTTGTAAGGAGCCGAAACCCGCTCGC
>CAZXCR010000263.1:2280-3045 GCA_964639315.1 uncultured Treponema sp.
CAAGGAAATCTTCTGCATCAAGTTTTGAAGTGTCGCCTAAAAGACCAAGAACCGTCTGTTCAACGCCGTTTACAATGTGAACGCCAAGTCCCTTTTCTTTAATTGACGACACAAGATTTTCTACCTGCTTTTTGTCAGCATTTTTTTTAAGAATGATAATCATATATTCCTCCAAATTCTTTTAGTTTTGTGCGCCCAGTAAAACTTGCAATTTTTACCAGACAAATTTTTTTGCCGACTTTTAATTTTTCAAAAAAGAAAATCCGCGCGGATAAAAAAAAAGACCTTCCAAAGCTTTCTGCCTCGGAAGGTCTGTATCTTCTTAACTGACAAATTAAAAATCAACCGTCAGCGTCTATTACACAAGCCTTCCGCCAGTAAACCAAGAGAAAAAGTAAAAGCTAAAGTAATATGCGCTAAACGTTCTGTTCATGGCAGTTACATTAGCACTCAATTTTTTATCTGTCAAGGCGTAGAAAAATCGTGTTGCTTGTGGATTTGCTGTTTGTGAATTTTTTGTTTATGGAGCACACTTTTTTACTTCGGCGCGCTTTCCGCCACTCACTTCTTCCGTTCGGCAGCCACAATTGTGGCTGCTTGCTACGCAATGGCTCCAAGCGCGGCTAGGCTTTATTTTTTTAGGGCTTAAAATCACTTCTAGCGGGAAAAAAATCGTCTCTTTGTTTGAGTTAACAAAAAAAAATCTTCGACATTACACGCACGTATTTGTTGCAACCTGGAATTTTTTTTCCCCCGAAAATAATT
>CAZXCR010000263.1:3055-3346 GCA_964639315.1 uncultured Treponema sp.
TTATTATTGTTATTTATTTTATTAACACGAATATTTTTTATTACATTTGAATTTTAGGAAAATATGGGAAAATTTTTTTTAAGAGGTTAAATTTCGGGGGCTGTTACTAGGAAATTTTTTTGTTAAGAAATCGCTTTTTTATTAAACAGAAAATTTCGTTGGTAGCCCGCACGATTTTTTTTGTTAAGAAATGGATTTTTTATAAAACAGAAAATTTCGTTGGTAACTCGCGCGAATTTTTTTGTTAGGCTGAATTTCGAGTTTAAATAAAATTTACAAAAAGATGTAGGA
>CAZXCR010000264.1:0-3343 GCA_964639315.1 uncultured Treponema sp.
TCTTGTTCCAGAAATAGGACTTACGCCTCAGGTGGTTGAAGCAGTTGTAAAAAGATTTGGAAACACCGCCGCAGTTTTACATTCGCAACTTACGCCAAGCCAAAGACTTAGCGAATGGAAGAGAATTTTAAAACGTGATGCAAGAATTGTTGTGGGCGCAAGAAGTGCAGTTTTTGCTCCGGTTCCAGATTTAGGACTCATCATCATAGACGAAGAGCACGATTCTTCTTACAAATCAGGAAATTCTCCGCGCTACCACGCAAGACAAATTGCAATGAGAAGATGCGCCCAAAATAAAATTCCGCTTCTTATGGGTTCTGCAACGCCAAGTTTAGAAGCGTGGTATTCAATGCAAAAGGGTCAAATTACAAAGCACTGTCTTACACAGCGACTTGCAGGTGGAGCAAAGCCAGAAATTAAAGCAATAAATTTAAGTAAAGAACATTCAGGTTCGGAATGTATTTCAAAAAGTCTTGAAATCGAAATAAAACAGACTCTCGAAAAAAAGCGCCAGACAATTTTATTTTTAAACCGCCGTGGATTCACTCACTTTTTTAGATGCAAAAGTTGCGGTTTTGAAATGAAGTGCAAAAATTGTTCAGTTGCAATGACTTATCACAGAAAAGAAAATCGCCTAAGGTGCCACTACTGCGGATATTCATTGCAGCCGCCTCAGCAGTGTCCGTCGTGTGGTTCTTTGGATGTTGGATATTCAGGATTTGGAACAGAATACATTGAAAGCGAAGTAAACGCAAAATTTCCTCACGCGAGGGTCGTAAGGGTTGATACGGATTCTCTTAGTCACAAAGGGGAACTTCAGGAAAAACTCGACGCCTTTAAAAACGGAGACTACGACATTCTTTTGGGAACTCAGATGGTTGCAAAGGGACTTAATTTTCCAAAACTTATGCTTGTAGGCGTTATTCTTGCTGACACAAGCCTGCATCTGCCAGATTTTAGGGCCAGCGAAAAAACTTTTTCTTTAATTACGCAAGTTGCAGGGCGCGCAGGAAGATTTTTTCCAGACGGAAAAGTTCTTGTGCAAAGTTACAGTCCGCAAAACGAAGCCATTGCATTTGCTGTAAAAGGCGACACAGAAGCTTTCTACGAATATGAAATAGAAAATCGCAAAATTTTAGGATTTCCGCCCTTTTCAAGACTTTTGAGACTTGTATTTAGATCTCAGTCAGCAAATGCAGCAAAAATAGCCGCCGATTCAGGAGCGAAAATTCTCTTAAAAAAAATCAGGGAAGGTACGGAACTTTTAGGACCTGCAGAATGTCCTGTAGAAATGGTAAACGGCTCGCACCGCCAGCAAATTCTTCTGCGCTCAAAAAACATAAGCGATTTAATTGAAGCAGCAAAAGCTCTTGTGTGGGGCTACAAATGCCCAAAAGATGTTTATATTGAAGTTGATGTTGACCCGGTAAATATGCTCTAAACACGCAAAACGCGCGGTTTACTGATAGAATTTTCAGTTAAGAAAAAGAACCCTACATTACACGCGCGTCTTTAAATATGCCGCCGGATTCCGTCGAACTTTACTTCCCACAAAAAAAGTCCTGTTGGTGGAGCAGTAACTCCCGCATTACAGCGATTGGCACTTAGAAGAGCTTTTTTAAAATCTTCCGGACTTTTTTTCTTATGTTCAAATTCAATCATAGTTCCGGTTAAAGAACGCACCATTTTCCACAAAAACGCATTTGCTTCAATTTCAAAAACAAGAAGATTTTTATCTTGCTCGCTCCAAAAAAAATGTGCCTTATCAATAAAGCGGAAAGTTGAAAGACTTTTATCGCCAGCAGCTGCAAAAGTTGCGCAGTCAATTTCTCCACGCAAAAAAGACGCCATCTGATTTAAAAGAGCAATTTCCGGTCTGTAAGGAATGAACCACACGTAGCGGCTGTCTCTTGCAAAAGGATTTTCCTGAGTTTGAATAAAGTAGCGGTAAGAACGAGAAGTTGCACTGAATCTTGAATTAAAATTTTCATCAACAATTTTTGCACTGTGAACGCGGACATCTTTTGGCAAAAAAGAATTTAGTGCGCGAACATAATTTTCTTCTGGAATAGAATCAACTGGCGAAAAAAAATTTGCTGCTTGCGCCCTTGCGTGTACGCCACTGTCAGTTCTGCCGGAACCGTAAATATTTATTTTTTGTTTAAACATTTTTTCAAGGGCACCTTCAAGTTCCCCCTGAACAGTTCTGACTGCACTTCCCTGATTAGATTTATCCTGTCTTTGCCAACCGCAAAAATCAGTTCCATCATAAGAAATTTTAAGCAAAATATTTTTCATTTTTAATTCCGTGCATTTAAAATTTTTTAGGTCAAAAGTTGAGTTTTTGCAATTTTTATTTACTTGAAGCGAATTTTTTTCCTTGCTACAAATTTTTTTACGTTCCGGCTGAAATTTTTTTTAGGAACCCCGCTTTCCGCGGTTTCATTCAAAAACTGCGTTTTTGAACGCTTCGCGTCGCTACAATCGGGGCTAAGCTTTTTCACCTTTTTTGCAATTAAGGACATCTCAAAAAAATCAGTCTTCGCTAAAAATATTGTTTGAAGAAAGTTCCGCAGCAATTTTATCGTACAAGCCGCGGGCGGTTTCGAGCAGAGGTCCAGGTTTTGCTTTACTTGAACGACCAAGTCCGAAAATTCTTGCAATTGCTTTTTTTGAATCATCAAGTTTTTTAAGACGAAGCACTTCATCCTCTCTCTGACCATACTTATATTCAAGCAGCCCCGAAAGATAAATAACGCCGTCGTATCCATAATTTTTGTCAATATCCGGACCAAAATTTCCTACACTTTCAATCGATTCAATTCTGCCAGTTTCGTTAATCAAAGTCTGCTGGTAAAAAAATAAAGCCTTTCTGTAAAAAACCTGCGCAATATAATCATAATTATGCCCCGGGCAAACCCGATCCAAATCTTTACAAAGCCAAGCCAGTCTCAAAGAAATCATTCCGCGCTTAAAAGTTGGAGCGTAGGCAATGTCAACTTTTTCGTAGCAAAGAAGAGCTGCATAATACATAGCGCATCCGTCGTACAAATTGCGCTCGTGCTTGGTGTTAAAATACGGAAAAATATTTTCTATTGCCGCCTTTCTCTGCTCAGTATCAGAATTAAGTCTCGAAAAAGACTGAGCGTCCTTTATTTCAGTAAAATCTTTCCAGAAAAAAGCTGCATTGCATTTTGGACAGCAGCCAATATCATAAATAAGCGGATAAACTCGTCCAAATTTTTTTGAAGGCTCGAAAATTCTATGCAGTTCATCAGTTAAGTTTCCGGCAATCATTCTTCCGCCACCCTGATGCATAACTTCCTGGTCAAAAGGCTTTCCG
>CAZXCR010000265.1:0-3341 GCA_964639315.1 uncultured Treponema sp.
GTTGCAAATTTTAATGGCGAAATTTTTAATATGCCGTTCAATATGAATAC
This sequence comes from uncultured Treponema sp., assembly GCA_964639315.1. Taxonomy (GTDB): domain Bacteria; phylum Spirochaetota; class Spirochaetia; order Treponematales; family Treponemataceae; genus Treponema_D. The sequence goes on from CAZXCR010000265.1 coordinate 51, forward strand.
TTTTAATAAAATCTGGCCGGACGTAATTACACCGGAGCAAGCAAAAAAGAGGGTTAGTGAGCAGGCAGCAGAAATGGCGGGAAAAACTCCGCAGAATCTTGAAGAGCAGGCAATCAGTCTTGTTGGCCGTGATATTTATGAACGTCTTGTAAAAGGATATACACAAAAGCAGTGGGGCAGGGCTTGTACAGAACTTCCGCCGTCAATTATAAAAAGGCTTCCTGTGCGTTTTATTTACGACAACAATTATTTTAATGATTTGTATCAGGGAATTCCTGTTGGCGGTTACACTCAGATGATTCAAAAAATGCTTTCTGGCGTTGAAGTTCAGTTAAACTGCGACTTTTTAAAAAATCGCAAAGAACTTGAAAGTGTTGCAGATAAAATTATTTATACCGGAATGATGGACGAATTTTTTGATTACTGCTTTGGTGAACTTGAATACCGCAGCCTTCGTTTTGAAACACAAAAACTTGAATGCGAAAACTTTCAGGGAAATGCCGTTGTAAACTACACAGATTCAAAAACTCCATACACAAGAATTATCGAGCATAAGCACTTTGAGTTTGGAAAACAGAATGTAACTTATATTACAAAAGAATATCCTGCAGCATGGAAACGTGGTGATGAACCATATTACGCCATGAACGATGAAAAAAATAATGCTCTTTATGCAAAATATTCTGAACTTGCACAAAAGCAGAACAAAGTGATTTTTGGCGGCCGCTTAGGAATGTACAAATATTTTGATATGGACGACACAATTGCCGCTGCTTTTGAACTGGCAAAAACGCTTGAATAAAAATAGATGTTGCTATGAGCGTAAAGGTATAGCAGATTAAAAAGGGGTGTTTTATGACTTTTTCATTACCGCAGATTTCTAAGGAAAATAATTTTAACTTTATTCGTCTTTTTTGCTGCTTTTTGGTTATTTCTATGCATATTTTGGATATATCTGGAACTGCATCTGTTTTTAGACCTTTTTTTGATGGACATATTGCTGTTTGCGTGTTTTTTATTTTGAGTGGTTTTTGGGTTACAAAAAGTTTTCTTTCTTCAAAGAATTTAAAAGAATATTTTGTAAAAAGAAGTTTAAGAATTCTTCCCCTATATTACATTTCTGTTGGGGGGGGGCTTGTAGCCTTTGCGTTTGCAAGTGAACTTCCTGTAAAAGACTTTTTTGCGAATGTAGAAACCTGGAAGTATCTTTTTTGGAATTGCATATTTTTAAATTTTATGCATCCAACTCTTCCAGGATGTTTTGAAGAAAAGTTTGTTCCTGTAAATGGAGCTCTTTGGACGTTAAAGATTGAAATAGCATTTTACATATTATTGCCAGTTTTTATTGCTTTTTTAAGAAAACTAAAATCTTTAAAACAGATAAATATAAGTTTTTTAGTATTATATGTTTTTTCAGTTGCTTATACTTTCTTTTTTCAAAGATATGCAGTTTTGTTACATTTACCTCACCAGCTGGCAAACCAGTTTCCTGCATTTGTGAGTTGTTTTATTGCAGGAATGTTTTGTTTGTTTAACTGGGACTTTATTAACAGTAAAATAAATATTCTGATAATTCCATCTGTTTTAATATTTGCATTGCATTATGTTTTTAAAACAGAATTTTTTACGCATGCGGCCATAACTTTTATTGTAATCTTTATTGCAATAAAAATTCCTTTATTTAATTTTGTAAAATGTTCCGTGGACTATTCTTATCCTATGTATTTAGTTCATTTTCCTTTGATTCAGCTTATGGTTCATTATAATTTTTATAAGGCAAATTTTTCGCTTGCTGTATTTTTAACTTTTGCAGGAACTTTTTTGCTTTCTATTGTTGCTAAAAAAATTGTTAATGCGTTAGCGCTGGTAGGGGCGTGCGTAGCACGTTGCCGTAACAAAGTGAAGGCAATGAGCGTTAGCGAACCCCGGACATAGCGACCCGAAGCGTAGCGAAGGGGAACGCCGAAAAAAGCATACGAATTAAAATTTTTCAAAAATAAATTTCTTTTTTAAGATTAGGTCTTTGCATTCGACGAGGACTTAAAATATTATCTAAAAAAATTATTTATGGGAAAACGAAAATGGAAGAAAAACTTGTTTCGATTATTACGCCAATGTACAAAGGAGCGGCTTTGGTGGGGGAGACGATTGAATCTGTTCTGGCGCAAACGTACAAAAATTGGGAAATGATTATTGTTGATGACTGCTCGCCGGATAATGGAGAAGGAGCGGCGGTTGTTCAAAAATATGCAGATAATGATTCAAGAATAAAACTTATTTGTGCAAAGAAAAATCGTGGTTCTTCTGGGGCAAGAAATCAGGCAATGGAAGCGGCAAGGGGAATTTATTTTGCTTTTTTGGATAGCGATGATATTTGGCATTCGGATTATCTTTCAACAATGATGAAATATATAGAAAAAAATGATGATGAGTCTGTTGCAATTTATTTTTCGTCGTATAGAAGAATGAATTCAAAATGCAGTGCGGAACTTTTGAAGCCGTATATTTTTGAAGGAAAGCGGACTTTTAAGCAGTTACTCAGGCACTGTCCAATTTTTCCAAGTGCGGCAATTGTTGACACTTCAAAACTTAGCGAAAAAATCTTTTTTAAGGAAGAATTGAAGGCACTTCGCGACGATTATGCTTACTGGCTTGATATAATGAAAAATGGTTTATGTGCAATGGGATTTAGCGATGTTCTTGTTGATTACAGAATGCGTGATGACAGTATGACCGCAAGCAAGACAAAAATGATAAAACCGCAGTGGAATATTTACAGAAAAGTTTTGAAAATGAATGTTTTTAAAAGCGCCTGGTATTTGTTTTGTTGGGGCGTGAATGGTCTTTTTAAATATAAATTTTCTGCTTCCAAGTAGCGCTAGAAATTTTTTTTAATTATTTTAACTCCAGTGGATTTTGTTCTCTGGAGTTTTTTTGTTTTTCTGGAGCGAATTTTTTTTCTGGATAAAAATTTTTTTTCGTTCCGGGGTAAATTTTTTTTTGGAATTCGCTGTTCGTCGCAAGATTCGCTTGTGAAACTCGTGGAATTGTTTTGTTAAGAAATTAATTTTTTAGTAGAGCGGAAATTTTGTCAGTAACAGCCGAGCGCACAGTGTGCGCGAGAAGAAAAATTATTTTGAGAAAAAAAATTCGCTTCATGTAAGTAAAACTTACAACAAACTAGATTTTTGACCTAACAAAATTCCCTGACATTACACGGCTCGCGAGTTACTAACAAAATTTTCTGTCCAAAAAAAAATTCCCAACTTAACAAAAAAAAATTCCCACTCC
>CAZXCR010000266.1:0-3336 GCA_964639315.1 uncultured Treponema sp.
ATATGATCCTTCAAACTTCCTTTTGATGAATGCTATGGGACCAAACGTTTCCGGTGTAATTGGAACTGCAATTGCGGCAGGTGTATTTATTGCAACTTACAGTTTCTAAAAAGCATCTCTAAAGACTATCTTAAAAAAATGAGTGGGCTGAAATTTTTTTTTAGCTCACTTTTTTTTTGCTAAGAAGGCTAGTGTGGATAATGCTGATTTTTTAAAGACGATTATAAAAGGGAAAAACACTTTTTGTAAAAAAATAAAACACTAGCCGGACTGTAGAGGTGCCGAAGGCATTGCGAAGCAACGGAGCGAAAAGCGTAGCCGCGAAAGGCCTTTACTTAGAGAATTTACTCCAGAAAAAAAATATTGAACAAGAGGGCTGTATAAATTAAAATGTTTTTATGGAACTTAAGGATTTTGCAGCAAAAACTTACCAGAAAAATTCTTCGCAAAAAAAACAAACTTCTTTAAAAAACGATTCGACTAGCACACAGGACAATTCTGAAAATAAAACTGAAAGACCGTTCAGTGTTTCTCGCGAAATTCGGCACAATTCGAAGCCCGGAACTGAACCTCTGGTTCATAAGCCAACTTTTGAGCGCATAAATAAAAAACTTAATGAACTTGAAAAAAAACGGCATAACGCAGAACTCGACGCAAAGGCTGAAGAGAGCGCTCGCTCGGCTGCAAAAACGGGTACCTGGTTTGAAAAGAAAAATTCTATTACATCAGAAGATTTAAAAAATGCAGCTGACAATTTGGTTTCTGGGCGGCTTATAAAAGTTCCGGAAAAGACTGGCGCAGATTCAATTTACAGGCGCGTTGCCAAATTTCTTGTAATTATTGGGCTTGACGAGGCTGCAAAAATAATTCCGCATTTAGGCGAAGATCAGGTTGAAAAAATAATTCCTGAAATCGCTACCATTCAAAAAATCAGTCCTGAAGAAAAAGAAGCGATTCTTGAGGAATTTAAAGGACTTATTGATAAGGCCAGAAGTGACGGCGGACTTGAAACAGCGCGCTCGATTCTAACAAAGGCTTACGGCGAAAAAAAAGCTGAAGAGATGCTTGAAAAATCCATAAAAACTCCTTTGGAAAAGCCTTTTGAGTATCTTGAAGAAGCCGACTCTGAGCGTATAAAAATTCTTTTGGACAGCGAAAGTGTGGGCGTAAAGGCGATTGTGCTTTCCCAGCTTGAACCAAAAAAATCCGCAGAAATTATAAACAAAATGACTGACAGCGAAAAAGGTGAAATTGTTATGCGTCTTGCAAAAATGAAAACTGTTTCGCCGGATGTTCTAAAAAGCGTGGATAAGGCACTGCACGAAAAACTGCTTACTCAGAACACAGAAAATTCAAATCAACTTGACGGGCGAAGCGTTCTTGCGCAGATTTTAAAGCGTATGGATGTGAGTTCGGAAGATAAAATAATTGATTCTATCAGCACTTCGGATCCGGAACTTGGTGCGGATTTACGAAATCGCCTTTTTACAGAAGAAGATATTTTAAAATCGGACGATCGTTTTATGCAAAACAAACTTGCGGCGATGGATGTAAAAGATATTGCACTTCTTATAAAAGGAAAATCGCCTGCCTTTAGGGAAAAAATCCTTAGAAACGTTTCAAAAACTCGAGGCGACATAATTCTTGAAGAAGAAAAATTGCTTGGAACCGTAAGAAAAAGCGATGTGGAGGAAATTACTTCGAAGTTTTATGCTTTTTTCAGGCGTGCTTGGGAAGATGGAGAACTTAGAATTGAAGGAAGAAACGACGACGAGGTTTATGTATGAAAAAGGGTGATTTATATAAAGGTTTTAGAGTAAAAGAAATTCTTGAAATAGAAGACACTGCTTCGACCGGAATTTTTTTAGTTCACGAAAGAACTGGAATGGAAGTTTTTCACCTTTTGAATTCTGATACAGAAAATCTTTTTTGCTTTGCGTTTAGAACTCCTTCAAAAAACAGCAGCGGCGTTGCTCACATTATTGAACATTCAGTTTTGTGCGGTTCAAAAAATTATCCGCTAAAAGATCCCTTTGTTCGGCTTACCAATCAAAGCATAAATACTTATTTAAATGCGCTTACGTCTACTGACAAAACTATGTTTCCGGCTGCTTCAACTGTAAAAGCGGATTATTTTAATTTGATGGGAGTTTATGCTGATGCAGTTTTTTTTCCTCTGCTTACGAAAGAAACTTTTTTGCAGGAAGGTCACCGCATAGAATTTGATAAAAATGGAAAGCCCGAAATTCAAGGCGTTGTTTACAATGAAATGAAGGGCGCTTATTCTTCGTTTGACAATGTTGCTGATGATGAAATTTCAAAGGTGATTCACACTGGCACTCCTTATGCTTTTGATTCAGGCGGCGATCCAGTAGAAATTCCTTATCTTTCCTACGAGGATTTTAAGTCGTTTTACAAAGAGCATTATTGTGCGGCAAACTGTATGCTTTTTTTGTATGGAAATATTCCAACCGAAGAGCAGCTTGACTTTGTTGATGAAAAAATTTTGCGCTTTATTTCAAATCCGGGAAAGAAAGTTTTTATGCCGGAATATCCACTTAGCAAGACTCAGCATTTTGTAAAAGTGTACGGCCCAGACGACAGCGACGAAACTTACGAAAATTCTTCGCTTCAAAAACAAGTTGCCGTTGTTGCGTGGAAAATAAATCCTTGCGTAAAAAAAGGTGAATTTGCGCCGCTTTCAATGCAAATTATGTTTATTTCGGATTTGCTTTTTGGTGATGACAGTGCGCCGGTTGCAAAAGCACTGCTTGAGTCAAAACTGGGAAATGATCTTGCCCTGCAGAACGGATATAATTTGAATACGAATTTTTATTCGCTTACTTTTGGGCTTAGTGGCGTAGATGAAAAAAATGTTCAGGCGGTTGAAAAACTGATTTTTGAGGTTCTTGAAGAAGTTTGCAAGAACGGCGTGGACGAAATGGATTTGAAGCGTACCTGCCTTGATTTTGAATTTATGAACCGCGAAATAAAAAGATTTCATTCTCCGTATTCGATGGTTTATATGCGAAAAGTATTTTCTTGCTGGGCTTATGGCGAAAATCCGTGGGAAAAACTTTTGTTTAAAAAGCAATTTGAGGATTTTAAAAATCAAATTCTTGAAAATCAGGATTATTTAAAGTCCCTCATAAAAAAATATTTTCTTGACAATAAAAATTATTCTCTAATTTTTGCATCTCCGTCTAAAAAGTGGAGCGAAACTCGCCGTCTGCAGGAAGAAAAAAATGCCATTCACCTTCTTGAAAAATGTGGACGAGAAAAACTTCTTAAAGAACTTTCGCTTCTTGAAAAAAACAAAAATCTGGACGAAAAAAA
>CAZXCR010000267.1:0-3329 GCA_964639315.1 uncultured Treponema sp.
TAAGGTTTTTTCAAAGGCTTCAAGATATTCTGGATTTTTGTCGTAGCGGTAAGCAAGTGCAGTTCCGTAAACGCCCCAACTTTGTCCTCTTGCCCAAACGCTGTCGTCTGCATAACCTTGGCAAGTTTTTCCGTAAAGAGGCGCGCCCGTTTTTATGTCCATAAAAAATGTGTGGTAAGTTGAACCGTCTTTTCGTATGGAATTTTTTATGCAAGTGTGAGTGTGGCGTCTTGCAATGTCAGCATATTTTGGATTGCTAGTTTCGCGGCTTGCCCAGTAAAGAAGCGGCGTGTTTAAAAGACAGTCAACAATGTAGCGGTAATTTTCGCTTTGACCCATTTCGCCCCAAGCTTGAATAAATTCACCTTTTTCCTGAAAACGGCTTATAAGCTGATCTGCGGCTTTTATTGCGGCAGAGCGTGCATCTTCGTTTTTGAGAATTTTCCACGGCGCAACACAAGACGGTGAGTACAAAAATCCCATATCGTGGTGGTCAACTGAAATTTTATTTTCAATGCGATTTTTCATACTTTGAATATGAACCAGTCCGCTTTTTAAAAATTCTTCAGATTTTGTATATTCATAACTAAGCCAAATTTCTCCGGGCCAGAACCCGCAAGTCCACTGATTGTTTTCGCACTTTGGGTAAAAATTTTTTACGCTCGAATGATTCTGACTCATATCTGTAAATTCCGGAAGATTTTTGCGCACCTGCTCAACGCATTTTTCCAGCGCAAATTTTGCTTCTTCGTCTGTAATTGCCGGTGAATTTTCTTTTATCATATTTTCACTATAATTCTAAAACCGGCTAAAATCAATAACACTTTTGTAAAACTGATATCACTTTTTCAATTTTTATGATAAAATTTTTATGAAAACTCAAAGGATTTTAAAATTGCTAAGGAAAGGGGATTTCTGTTGAAAAGAAAATTCTATTGGTAACTCGCGGGCTGCTTACCAACGAAATTTATTGTTGAAAAAAAGACTTTTTCTTAACTAAAAATTCTGCTGGTAACGTGGGGCGCGTGTTTACAAGAGGACTTTTTCTTAACAAAAAATTCTATCAGTAACTCGCACATATTCGTGTAACGTGCAGTTTGATTTTAAAATCCTGGCGATGTTTTCATAAACTGAAATAAATTTTATACTTGCAGAAGCAAAAAAAGTCTGCAAAAGGGGATTTTATGTTTGAAGAAACCACAAAAAAAATTATTGATGCGTGCTTAATTCCGGTTGTAAAAGTTGATGACGAAAAAAAGGCCGTGTCACTTGCAAATGCCTTGATTGCAGGCGGAATTTCAGCAATAGAAATCACATTTAGAACCACAGAAGGCGAAAAAGGATTTGCAAAAATTGCTGACTGTATAAAAGCCGTTTCAAATCAGTGCAATATTCTTGTTGGCGCCGGAACCGTTGTAAATCCGGAACTTGCAAAAAAAGCTGTGGCAGCGGGAGCAAAATTTATTGTTTCTGCAGGATTCAATCCGCAAACCGTTGACTGGTGCATTGAACACAAAATTCCAGTTTGTCCTGGAGTAAACAATCCGTCTCTTGTGGAACAGGCTATGGCAAAGGGACTAGATTTCTTAAAATTTTTCCCAGCAGAAGTTTCAGGCGGAGTAAAAATGCTCAATGCCTTAAGCGGACCTTTTCCAACCGTAAAATTTATGGCAACTGGCGGAATTGGTATTTCAAATTTAGCCGAATATTTTAAATGCAAAAATTTAGTTGCCGTTGGTGGCAGCTGGATGGTAAAAGAAAATTTAATTGAATCAGAAAATTGGGCTGAAATTACAAGACTTTCTAGCGAAGCGGTTAACTTAATCAAAAAAATTAAATCAGAAAAATAAAATTTACTGGCGGAGACAAATATAAAAACTATGGAAGCGGCGCTTTATTTAATACCTGTAAGTCTGGGCGGAAATGAAATTTCAAGAGTTTTGCCGGATTACAATAAATCGATTGTTCATCAAATAAAATATTTTATTGTTGAAAGCAAAAAGTCCGCAATCCGTTCGCTAAAAATGATTGATAGTGAAATCGACATTGATTCGCTCACTTTTTACGATTTGAACGAACACACTGACCTTACAAAAATTTCTGACTGCCTTGATCCGCTGGTTAAGAAAAAAATGCCTATAGGACTGCTTTCTGACGCTGGTTGCCCTGCCGTTGCTGACCCTGGCGCTGCTGCAGTTGAACTGGCGCAAAAAAAGAATTTAAAAGTTGTTCCGCTAGTTGGACCTAGTTCAATGATTCTTGCGGTAATGGCAAGCGGATTTAACGGTCAGAGTTTTGCATTCAACGGCTATCTTCCTGTAAAACCTGCCGAACGCGCCGCTAAACTCCGTCAGCTTGAAAATCGTGCGTGGAACGAAAAACAAACTCAGCTTTTTATAGAAGCGCCTTATCGTAACCAAAAAATGCTTGAAACAATTCTTTCTACCTGCAGAAAATCTACAAAACTTTGCATTGCTGCGGGGCTTACAACAGATCAGGAATTTATAAAAACTCGTACAGTTGAAGAATGGAAAAAATCTGAACTTCCAGACATCAATAAAATTCCTGCAATTTTTTTGATTTATGGAAATTTCTAAAAATTTTAGGTGAAAAAGATGGATAAGAATTTGTCAGTTATTTTGGTGGGAATAAAGCATTGCGGAAAGTCAGCGCTGGGAAAAATTATAAGCGAAAAACTTTCAATTCCATTTTACGATACTGATGCTGTACTTTCTGAACTTACAGGAAAAACTCCGCGCGAAATTTTTTCTTTGGAAGGCGAAGAAGCATTTAAATCTGCTGAAAAAGATGCCTGCAAATTCATAGTGAATAAAATTTTAACAGAAGAATCTCGTGCCGTAATTGCAACTGGTGGCGGAATTTGTAACAACAGCGAGGCTTTGGAAGAACTTCGCAAAATTGGAAAATTCATCTTTTTGTGTGCAAACGAAGAAGTAGCTTTTTCAAGAATTGAAAAGGAAATTTCAGTTGATTCAAATGGCAAACTGCAAAATTTGCCAGCGTTTATTGCAAAAAAAAATCCTGCAGATTTAGAGCAGGTTCGCTCCATTTTCCACAGGTTTTATGAAGAACGAGTAAATCGTTATAAACTTATAAGCGACATTCTTGTTGCAGTTGATAATTCTTCAAAACAACAGAATGCCGACAGGGTTCTTTCTTTAATAAAAGACGCTTAGAAAATTTTAGTTTTTGCAGTTTCCGCAGCCACCGCCGCATCCGCCTTCTTCACCGCAATTTCCGCCACATTCACCGCCGCAGTCTCCTTCGCAACCGCCGCCGCAATTTCCGCCACAACCGCCGCCGCAATT
>CAZXCR010000268.1:0-3319 GCA_964639315.1 uncultured Treponema sp.
TTCATCAATTACAACAACTTCTCCCTTTGCAATCGGTTTATGATTTACAAGAATGTCAACTGGTTCACCGGCAAGTTTATCAAGTTCTATAATTGTTCCTTCGCCAAGTCCCAAAATATCCTTGATTGTCTTTTTAGTGCGACCAAGTTCTACAGTCATTTCCATGAAAACGTCCATGATAAGACTGATATTTCCCTGCTCGCCTGAACTTACGCCCTGCTGCAAATTTGGAAACTGAAGTGACTGAACATTTGGAGTCTGCTGCATTCCCATCTGACTGGTCATCATACCCATATTTCCCATCATAGGTTGCTGCATTCCCATTTGACCGCCCATCATACCCATATTTCCCATCATAGGCTGCTGCATCATCGGCTGTTGCATTCCCATCTGACCACCCATTGCGTTCATATTTGCATTCATTGGCTGCTGCATTCCCATAGAAGAACCAAAATCCATTCCGGAACTTACATTTTGCGCGCCCATCGTAGGCTGCTGTGTAAAATTAGACATAGCCGGCTCTTCAACACCGCCACCCAAAGCCTTTGCCATTCCATCAGCAACCTGAGAACTTACTGCTTCCCAAAGAGTAAACGCTTCTCCATCCAAAGTAATTGGATAAGTAAAGAGCGCAAAATTTTCCTGAGGCATTCTAACCATTGCCTTAGGCTGATTTACAGCTTCTGGAGGCTGATTTGCAAGACCTGGAAGTTTACCGCCCGCGCACAATTCAGTAATTTCATTCCCTGAAAACTGCGAAATAATTTCTGTAATAACAGAAAGCGACATATCATCAAGTGCCGGATTCTCTTCTTGATTTATAAGAGACACAAGTTTTGTTGCAAATTCAGTGGAAATAAGGAAAAGATGATCGCCCGAAAGTCCAGAAGAAAAATCAGCAAGAACTGAAATTACAACTTCAGGAAGTTTTGCAAGAAGCTGATCACGTCCAAGAGTTTCCACTGTAGGACCATTAGAACTCGCTTCTTTTTGAGTCATACTTGAAAAAATATTGGCAAGTTTATCCTTCATTGAATTTGCAAATTTCAACAAAGTTGCTGTATCAATTTTAACTTCCGGGGCTGTTGAAAAAGAACCTCCACCACCAAGAGCTCCCATATCTACGCCAGACAATAATGCGTCAATTTCTTCCTGTGAAATAGATCCTTCACTCATACTGATTCTTCTCCTTCAGGGGTTAATTCTTCAAATTCTTCAGATTCTTTTTCTTCGATTTTATCAATAATCTGTACTGCCATTTTTTTGCCCACAACTCCAGGCTGACAGTGAAATTTTTTCTTATTTCCAACACTTAGTGTAAGAGGCTCGCCAACTCTGATTGAATTCAAGCGCACAACATCGCCAGTTTTTAAATTCAAAACGTCGCGGATTGGAATGTTTATAGAGCCAATTTCCGCAACAAGTTCCATTTCAACATCAGAAAGTTTTTCTTTTAAAGTTCCAAGATATTGAGTTGAAGAACTTCTTCTTACAGAACTGAACCAGAACTGAGATGAAAGTTTTGAAACAATAGGTTCAATGGCAATGTACGGAATACAAATATTCATCATTCCGGCTTCCTCGCCAATCTTAATTTCGAGGGTAACCAGAATAACCATTTCTGAAGGCGGAACAATCTGTGCAAACTGAGGATTTGTTTCAATCTGCTGCAAACGCGGGCGCAAGTCAATTACCTGAGTCCAAGCTTCTCTCATATTTGCAAGAATACGGACAATAATTCCTTCCATAACTGACTGTTCAATATCAGTTAAATCGCGCTGAACTTTCTGTCCAACGTTTCCAGATCCACCAAAAAGTCTATCAATTATAATAAATGTGATTTCAGGTGCAATTTCAAGAACCGCATTACCTTTTAGAGGATCCATATTTATTACGGCTAAAGTTGTAGGAGTTGGAATAGAACGTATAAATTCTTCGTATGTAAGCTGATCAACCGAAGCAACGTGGCAGTGAACCAGGGTACGAAGCTGAGCCGAAAGACTTGTTGTTGTCAAACGGGCAAAAGTTTCGTGCATATTCGAAACAGTACGAATCTGTTCCTTTGAGAATTTATCAGGACGCCTAAAATCGTATATTTTTATTCTTCGAGTATCGCTGACGGGTCTAAAATCATCAGCTTCCTGCTCACCAGAACTAATTGCCTGCAAGAGCTGATCTATTTCATCCTGCGATAAAACTTCATTCATGCCTTTTTTCCACCCTGTGCCTTAAAGTGCTTAAGATTTTTTAGCTGAACTTTTTTATTCAGTTCTTAAACGCAAAAATCATCACTGCTGAACAACATCTTTTGCGGTAAATCTTACATCTTTTATTCTCGAATTTGTAAGAATATCGTCATTTATCTGATCACGAATTTGCTGTCTTAAAACGTCTTCATTCTGTGGTTTTAATTCTTCTATTGTTTTTTCAGAAAAATAACGGCGCAAAAAGTCAATAATTTCAATTCTTCGTTCTGTAATTTCAGAAGAAGCTGCCTTATCTTCTTTCTTGTAACCAAGAACAATAGTAACACTCACACTTGCCGGAATTGCGTCATTTGTTGAAGTACGAATTTGGTCAAGCGAAGTATACCAGTCGTAGGATTCTCGCTTTGCTGTATATTCTTCACTTACAGGAATTGCAGTTTGCGAGATTCCCTTTTTATTCATAATAAGATTTGTAATAACAACAATCGTTACAATCAAAATTATAGCGGCAAGTCCAATAAGAACAAATTTCAAGAGCTGAGGGAAAATTCCCTTTACTCCGCTTTTCTTTCCGGTTGATTCTGTAATGTCATCAGTACTTAAATTATCTGTTGCTTCGTCTGCCATACTATTTTATTCTCCATTTTTATTTAAAAATCTAAAAGCAAACAAGACATTTACTTTTCTGTCTCTTTGTAATTTTTTGCTTTTTAAGATACAAAAACTGCTTTCTAATATAATTTATCGGATTTTATCATTTTTAATTTAGACATATTAGAAAAAATCATTTTTTATATTTTTTATAGCTACTAAATTTGCCTGGTAAAAATCGTAATTTTTACAAAACTAAACAATTTTAACATCAAAAATGCCCGTCATCAAGAATTATAACATCCACCCGCCGGTTATACGCCCTGCCTTCCTCAGTGTCGTTGCTGAACTTTGGTCTTGTATCCGCATAGCCTGCAATAGAAAACTGCTTTTCGTCTACTCCAAAATCAGAAAGATAATGAAGTACATTCGCCGCTCTTGCCGCAGAAAGTTCCCAATTGCTAGGAAAAACGCTTTCAGAACCAACAGGACTTGAGTCAGTATGACCTTCAATCCGCCAC
>CAZXCR010000269.1:0-3311 GCA_964639315.1 uncultured Treponema sp.
CTTATTTTCCAGAAACGATTGGAATTGTAACTAGCCCCACTGGTGCTGCCCTGCGCGACATTTTAAATATTGTAAAGCGGCGGAACAACAAGGTTAATGTAATTGTATTTCCGGCACTTGTGCAGGGAAGCGATGCCGCGCAAAGTATTATTAAAATGATTAAAATTGCCAACAAGTACAAAATGTGCGATCTTCTGATTGTGGGGCGTGGCGGCGGTTCACTGGAGGATTTGCTGCCTTTTAGCGATGAAGAACTTGTTAGGGAAATTGCAGCGTCTGAACTTCCGATTATAAGCGCGGTTGGGCACGAAATTGATTCGCCTTTGTGCGATTACGCTGCTGATGTAAGGGCGCCGACTCCGAGTGCCGCAGCAGAACTGGCGGTTCCGCAAATAGTTGATTTTGAGCAGACTCTTAATGCGTTTGAATCTGACTTGTACAATTCGATTCAATTTAAGCTAAAGAATTTGAGTCTTATGTTGAATCAGTTTAAGCCTGAAGGAATGATGGTGCGGCTGCAAAATATTAAGGCTCCTTACATAATGCGTTTTGATTTGGCAAAAGAGGCACTTTTTAGGAATCTAAGCGACCTTATTGAAGCAAAAAAGCAGAAAATAAGACTTTGCACGGCGGATTTAAATAACTGCAATCCGCAAGTAATTTTTAACCGCGGATATTCGATGGTTTGCAACAAAGACGGCAAGGTTATTAGAAATGCTGCTGACTTGGAAAAAGGCGAAAAGATTATTATAAGACCTTCTTCTGGCAAAATAATTGCGCAAGTTGAAGAAATTGAAAAATGACGAAATGTAATTTTAGGAGATAAAAATGAATAATTTTGAAGAAAATTTGCAGAAACTTGAAAACTTAAGTTCAGACATAAAAAGAAGCGATATAAGTCTTGAAGAGGCGCTTAAAGATTTTGAAGAAGGAATAAAGCTTGCCAAGGGAATGGAAAAAGAACTTGAGCAAATTGAAGCGAAAATTCAAATTTTAATGAAAAATCCAGATGAACTTACTGAAGAAGAAAAAAGTTCTGCACGAAAAAAATCACCAAAGGCAAAAGAAACTGACGCTGCCCTCGATCTTTTTGCGCCAGAAGAAACTATAAACGGAACCCGCAGCGTGTAAAGGAAAAAAGATTTGAACTCAGAAAACTCAGAAAACAAAAAATCTGTACAAATATTAAGCCCCGAAGTTGCAAGAAAAATTGCCGCTGGAGAAGTTATTGATAAGCCGTGCGCAATTGTGCGGGAACTTATGGATAACGCAGTCGATTCAGGTGCAGGCAAAATTGATGTAGAAATTTACGGTGGCGGAATTGAAAAAATCCGTGTAATCGACAACGGTTCCGGGATGACAAAAGAAGATTTGCTTACCTGCGCTCATCCTCATGCAACAAGCAAAATTTCAAGCGAAGAAGATCTTTTAAGCCTTTCAACTTTAGGATTCCGCGGAGAAGCCCTTTCTTCTATGGCTGCAGTTAGCCGTCTTGAAATAATCAGCGGCGGATGGAAAATGAATGCGAGCGTAACAGAAGATCACCTTTTAAGCGAACATTCTCTTACGAAGGGCACAATTGTACAAACTTCGAGACTTTTTGAAAATTTTCCGGCGCGTAGAATTTTTTTGAAAAGAAGTGCCAGTGAAGCTCAAATGTGCCGCACAGTTTTTGAAGAAAAAGTTCTACCTCGCCCAGACATTGAATTTACCTTTAGTCAGGACGGAGAAAAAAAACTTTTACTTCCGGCAGTTAAGAGTTTAAAAGAGCGCTTCTGCCAAACAATGGAATTTTTTGAAAGTGAAGATTTATTTTATGAAATAGGTGCAAGTTCGCCTAATAAAGACTGGTCGTTTCGCCTTGTAATTGGAGAACCTTCAGTAAGTCGCACTAGCAGAAAAAATATTTTTATTTACATCAACGGAAGGAAAATTCAAGAATATTCTCTTGTTCAGGCGATTGAGTACGGTGCAGACGGATTTTTTCCAAACGGTCAGCATCCGGTGGCCTGCCTTTTTGCGCAGATTAATCCTGAACTTGTGGACTTTAACATTCATCCGGCAAAAAAAGAAGTAAGATTTAAGGACATTAATCCGCTGCATCACGGCGTAAGTTCTACGGTAAGGAATTTTTTCAGGCAGTACACAAACAGCAAAATGATTCAAACTGATGAAAATTTTGATTCTTTGCAGGAAACTTTGTTGGAGCCGCAAAAAAATTTTTCGGTCAGTTTTGCAGACTTTAAAAATCCGGTGAATGAAAGCCTTGCAAAAATTGCCTCTGCTGATGAAAGTCAAATTGATGAAAATCAAAGCACTTCTTTTGAAGAAAATTCTTTTTATTCCCAAAAGCAGAATTTTAATCCGAATCACGATTCTAAATATCTTGTAAATCATTCCTCGCCTAGAACTTCGTCTTTTGCAGACAGACGCTCTTCTTTTATTTCGAATTTTTCTTTTTCTGCTGACGATTCTAGTAAAAAAAATCAAAATGCGGAAACTGAGAATTTTTTTGAAAAAAATTTCAAAGCGAATTTTATTGAACAAAATGAAAATAAGGCAGACAGCGACGGTTTTAGATTTATAGGCAGTGCGCTGGGAACTTTTTTAATTGCTGAACAAAATGACGTGCTTTACATAATTGACCAGCACGCCGCCCACGAAAGAATGATTTTTAACGAGTTGATGGAAAAAGCTGGCGAAAAACAAAATCTTCTTCTTCCCTACACAATCGAAACTTCTTCTGATGCAGAAGACAAGTGGCTTGAAACGATTTTTGACAATCTTAACGAAGCGGGCTTTACCTGCAAAAAGTCTGAAAAAGGAAAGTGGGAATTTACAACGGTACCTGTGCGCTGGAAAGGAAACGAAACTGACTTAAAGCGCGATCTTCTGGACAAAAGAATAAATCCTAAAGATCTTTTGCGCGGAATTCTTGCATCAACTGCCTGTCGTAGCGCGGTTATGGACGGCACGGTTTTAGACAGACAAAGCGCAGCAGAAATTGCAAAAGGCGCCCTGCAACTGCCAGATCCGCACTGTCCGCACGGAAGACCAGTGTTTACAAAAATTACAAGAAAACAACTTTTCGAACTTGTAAAGCGCACGTAAGTGATGGGGCGCGCGGGGGGTTACTGATAATTTTTTTTGTTGAGAAGAAGATTTTTTCTTAACAGGTTAAAATTCGAGTTTTTGCAATTTTTATATTTTTATTTATTTTGAGCAAATTTTTTTTACATTTTAGGAAACTTTTTTACGTTCCGGCTGTTACTGACAAAATTTTCGCTTTAATAAAAAATTCCTCTCTTAAC
>CAZXCR010000270.1:0-3300 GCA_964639315.1 uncultured Treponema sp.
TTTATTCCTTTTGAATCAGACTTAGGATTCCCAGTAAATTCTTCATATCTTATACTTTCTGCCAGTTCTGAAAACTCCAGTCCGTTTAAGATTTGTCTCAAAATCGAAAATAAATTCATAAAAAACGAAAAAAACTTAAGCAGTTCAGAAATATATTGTTCTGCCCTAAACGCCCTTCCTGAAGAACTAAAAAGGGAAAATTCTTGTAGCAAAAGCGCAGCAGAATATTTTTCTTTTGTTCCGATTGAGACTCTTTTTTTCTACATTTCAGACCTTGGCGATAACGAAGAGTTTTCTGATTCTTGTCAGCAGTGTGCAAATTTAATAAGAAAAACTCTTGCCGACAAAATTGAAACTTTTGAAAAAAATTATGTGTGGTGCGGAAGTGTTTGCGAAGCTTCAGTTTATTTAAAAGAGTATTTGTCTTTGCTTTTTTCAAAAAATTATCCGCTTTTTACAGAAAATATTGCTGAAAATTTTACTGATTATAAAAACTTTTCAAGAAAAATGATTTCTGCTGAAGAGGGTAAAAATCTTGCGCAAAAGGCGGAATTTTATCTTTCACGATGCGTGGAATATTATTTGAGCATTTCTGAATCTGAAAAAACTGTCTTTTCAAAAAAACTTTTTAATTCCGTAAAAAATAAGTGGAGCAAAGAAAGCGAAAATTTCGAAAATGATTTTTATGATAAAGAATTTCCTTCTGACACCGGAAACCCTATGCCCTTTCTTGCAGGCGGATTTGACACTCCGCGCAGTTTTTTTATGAAAATGAAGATTCAGAAGCAGCTAAGCCGAAAGATGAATTATGACTGGGACATAAAAATGAAAGCTTACAGTCAGAAATCTTTTATTCCAGGAGAGTGTTCTGGATACTTAAAAGGTGCAGGTTGCGACGGATTTGGAATGTTTACCGGCTGCGTTTTTATGAGCGGACTTGAAGATAAAATCTTTGCAGAAACAAAAGACGCTACTAATTTAAGAAATTATTCCAAAAATTCAATAACTTCAATCAATTTTGATGAAAGCGGATTATACAGCACCACTGACGATTTTAGTCCAGATTCAAGGTACAGCATTGAGGATTTTGAAAAGTTTTCGCTTGTAATTCCTTCGTATTCTTTGATTCGCGCAGGGGATCTTCTGCTTTTGAATTCCGATGGCGAAAAAGATCTTTGTATTGTAAGCAGTGTAAAAAATTCTACTGATAAAAGCGGAATTGAAGTTATCGCAATCAACAAAAATACTTTGGCGGCAAAAAAATGTCTTTGGTCAGAACTTGAAAACTGTCAAAATTATGTTCCTAGGCGACTTTTGTGTCTGGAAAAAAAACAAAAAGATGAAGTTTGTAAAAAAGCGAATTTTGATTTTCTTTCAAACGAAATTTCAGACAGCAGTTTAAAAATTTCCTCAATGAAAGAAAGCGAGCAAAAAGACAATACTTTGTGGCGCTGGATTCCAAATACTGGAGAATGGCTTATTCTTTCTGGAATTGATATTTCGGCGCGGAATAAAAGCGGTCTTATTTTAACTGACCTTGGAATACTTGAAAGTCAGTCATCACTGCAAGAAGTGGAATTTTGCCTCTTTGATAGAAATTTTTCGGACGAAGCAAAAAATTCTATAATTGTTGATAACAAGAACATCAATGGAAATGTTTTTTGCAATAATTCTCTTGGAAATTACACAGTTTCTTTCCTCGATGAAAATGGAAATCAAAGAGACTACGGAACTTTCTCGTATAAAAACTGCAACGGAAAATATCTTCTTAGCAAAAGCAGCGATTGCCCGGATTTGTTTTTGCGTGGCGGAAAAGACCTTTTGCTTGGTGAGGTAAAAATTTGCGCAGTTCAGATTCGGCCTTCGTCTTCGGCATCTTGGTTTCCTGGTGATGATTTTTTGCTTGGAATTGAATTTAATCATGATGGAGAAACTGTCCGCATAAAAAGTGAAGAGTCGTCTTACATTGCTATGTATGATAAAAAAATGTTGTGGCGGGCAAATCTTTACATAAATCAGCGTGAGGAATCTGGCACTGACTGGAATGAGATTCATAAGTGGAATGCACCTCCAAACGCCAGAAGTGTTTTGGCAATTAAGAATTCGTGGTGGTCAAAAGACTGGGGCTACAACGAATGGAACAGAATTTATGACGGAACCCAAAACGTTTCTAATATAAACGATCTTTCTATTGGCAACGGAGGGCAGACTGTAATATTTCAGGAATTTAGTCCTGTGCGTACTCTTACAAGCAATGTGTCTTTCCCCGAAGAAAAAAACAGAATAACTAGAACTGTTGCTTACAGTTATCCGTACCATCCTTTCGAAAAAAATCTTGGTGATGCTGGCAGTATGGACAGTCCTTTTGACTTTCTTTGGAAACTTAATGAACAGTATAAATCAAGAAAAACTAGGGAGAACTCTTCGTGGATTCCTTCTGAAAATAAATGGATGAATTATAAAAAATCGCAGAATTTAAATGGCGATTCAACTGCTAAAAACGAAGTAAAAGAATCTTTTTTGCCGTCAATGGGACTTTTTAATAATCAAATGAAGCATAAAAAATATGATCATATTGAAAAAGGGTATTATGAATTTTCTGCTGAAAAAAATTATGAAGCAGGAACTGACTGCGTTGGTTTTGCACAAAAAACAGCATCTTACTCTAATAACAGATATGTTTGGCCGGATTTGCCGCTTGGAATTATGGAAAGTACATTTTCGACTTACGAAGAACTTTTATCAGCCTACGAAACAAATGGCTTAGTAAGAAATTATCCTCGAACGGAAACTGAGGAAGGAAGTGTTGTAAGTGCGGTAGAAATTCTTTCTTTTGACTCAGAGCCGCCTTTATTAAAAAATAAATCTAGTGATAAGCAGGAAGAGCCAAGTTCAGAAAAAAAATGTGATATAAATGAAATTTTTTCTGGCGATAAAGAAAAAAGGCTTCGTTCAATTGTACCTGGTGATGTTTTTCTAAAAGATTCAAGGTCTCCTTCTAGTAACGGTATTTACGATGACCACATTGGAATTATTGCCTATGTTCCTGAAAACAGTAGTGATTTGAGTACTGAAGAATTGCTTAATAAAATCATTGTTATTGAATCAACGTACAGTGCCTGGGTTCAGAGTGTTGTGAAAGTTTTTAGCCTTGCAGATTATTTTTATTCAAAAAATCAGAAGAAAATTTCCTTCTACAGTGAGAAAAATATTTTTGCTGAAGGGGATTATAAACTGAATTGCAATAAAATTTCAGTAAGGAGACTTATAATGAAATAAAATCCTTTTTGTACTGCTTTT
>CAZXCR010000271.1:0-3300 GCA_964639315.1 uncultured Treponema sp.
AAGAAAAATTTTTCTTGTATTCGTGCTTTGTTCCTTTTTGTGCAGAATTTTTGCGCAACCAGAAGAATTTAAAATCAGTTACGAAGAACCTCCTTTGCAGGAAAGCGATAAAGTTGGATTTAATGAAGTTTGGGCTTGGGTTGTAACAGGAAACGAACATTCCTTCAGCAACGAAAAATCTGTAACAGATTTGTGTTATTTTAGTGCCGACGTAAACAGTTACGGAGAAATTACGTCATTTCCAGAAGCGGCAGTTTTTAAAAATTTTAACGGAAGAAAACATCTTGTTGTAACCTGCTCGGGTTATGCGCTCACACATTCAGTTTTAGATCCAAAAGGCAGCGTGCGTTCAAAAATAATTTCTTCGATTGTAAAAAATTCCCGTGATTATGACGGAGTTCAAATTGACTTCGAAACGATTCTTTCAAAAGATGGCGAAAATTTCCTAAAATTCTTAAGTATCCTTAAAAAAAAGCTTCCAAAAAATAAAATGTTTACAATTTGTGTTCCTGCAAGAAATAAGTTTGTAAAAAATGATATTTTCGACTACAAATTGATTGAACCTCTTGCAGACAGAATTATTATTATGGCTTACGATCAGCATTGGTCAACAAGCGAAGCAGGTCCAGTTGCGGGAATGGACTGGTGCAAAAGAATTCTTGAATATTCGCAGACTGTTATTCCGCCACAAAAACTTGTAATGGGACTTCCTTTTTACGGAAGAAGCTGGCAGAACACAAGTTACAATAAGGCTTGGCTCAATAGCGGCGTAAATCGCATAATTGCAGAAAATCAGGTAACAGAAATTAAACGCGAAAATAATGTTCCTTTTGCAGAATTTGAAACTACTGTAAAAGTAAAACTTTGGTGGGACGACACTTTTTCTCTTGTAAAGCGACTTCAAATGTACAAAGAAAATTATGTGGATAAAGTTGCATTTTGGCGAATAGGGCAGGAAGAGCCTTCTTTTTGGAACTGGATTTATATTTTGCCAGAAGAACTTGAAACAAAAATTGATGAACTGGAATCTTCTTCAGATGAATCTTTAAAAACTGAATTTTCAAAATCCGCAGAACTTGAGCGCGACGACTTAATTCCCGCAGAAGATTTTTTGCTTCAAGACGAAACTTTGCTTCCATAAAGTTTTGTGTTTCTACTGCGCGCGAGTTACTGATGAAATTTCTTGTCTAACAGGTCAAACTTCGAGTTTGTTGCAATTAATCATTTAAGCACAGATTGTGCCTGTCGAAATCAAGAGACTCATTCTATTATGGGCGAATATGTTTCTGTAAAAAGTGCATCACTTACAGATGGTAGTTTCGACAAGTTCAACCACTAAAGTCTTGCATCTTTCTTCTTAACAAAATAATCCGCGAGTTACCAATGAAATTTTTTTGTTAAGAAAAAATCCTCTTCTTAACAAAAAAATTCTATCAGCAACCCTCTCAGTCAGTGCAAGATTGCGATAAACTCGCAGATTTCGATTTTTCCTTCTGACTTTTGTTTTCAAGTTCGAGAGAATTTTCTGCTTTTTTTAAAAGACCGGCACTTGCATTAACAAGACCGCCGCTTGCAATATTTGCTGCAGTTTGTGCAGAAGAAATTACGTCAGTTTTTACTCGTTTTGAAATTGGTGCAAAAAATTCGCTCACAAAAGAAAAATGAAGGTCAAAAATTTTAATTTGTAAAATTAACGAAACAAAGGCGCAAATTAAATAAACAACGGCAGCGAATCCCATAAGATTTTCGATTTTTGCCATTTGCATCATTCCAGCAATAAAAATTGCAATCCAAATAAATCCACTTACAGCACTTATTCCAAACCACGAAAATAAAACTGCCAGAATTAAAAAACTTTGATTATCAATAGTAAAAAATGGAATTGGCCAAGCTTCATTGTTGCACAGAATGCTTAAAAACGAAGAAATAAATAAAATGTCCAAAATTAAAATTATGTAAGAAAACACGTCTTTTAGTCTGCTTGTTCCGTAGCGCACAAAAATTGAAGAAAAAAGTAGAATTGCAAACAAAACTGAACGCAAGCTTGGTCTTATACTTGCAGAAAATTTTTCTTGCCATTTGATAGGACCTAAATTTTTTGAAATTGTTCCGCTGTATGAAAAAAAACTGATTAAAACTGAAATCAAAATCAAAATAATTGCAGCAGTTTTTGAGTTAAAAAGGCACTTTTTTGTTTTTTCGGGGCCAAAAATAAGTCTGTAAATAAAAACAAAAATAAAAAGAAAAGCGGCAGTAAAAATGTAAGCTGAATAAGAACTTTGCCCAATTTTTTCAAGACGCAAAAAAACTAAGACAGAAAGTCCCGCAGTTAAAATCGAAAGTAGAAGGTAAACAAAAATATCTTTTGCCTTAGGAGAATATTTTTGCTGAATTTTATTTTCATCTAAAAATTTTTTTTCATTAGAATTATTTTCAATCATAAAATCCTCTTTTAAGCGAGTCTCTTAATCCGCAAAAAATAAATTTTTACAAAAGGTCAGTTTAGAGACCAAAAAATTTCATTGCAAAATCTTTTAAATTTTCAGGAACAAAATCTTTGTCAGTAAATTCTATTTCGATTGAATCAGTGTCAAAACTAAAATAAGAATCATATTTGCTACCGTCAGAATTTTTTTTGCAATAGCGATGATTTTTTTCGTCCACAAGTTCCACAGTGTAAGGCACATTTTTAGGAAATTCAAAGCTGATAGAAGCGTCTTTTTCTAAAGAAACTGTGTTAAAAACTGGAGATTTTCCTCTTTCGCAAAAAACTATGCTGGTAATTTTATTTTCAGTTTTGTTTGTAAATTTTACAAGGCAAAAGGAAGGGTTAGAAAGATTCTGGTTTTTAGGTTTAGAATCTTTTTGATTCTGATATAGAAAATTTGCAGGTTTTGGACTTTGACTCTTCTTTGAACAGCCTGCAGCAAAAAAAACAAGACCAAAAGCAAGCATAAAAATCGCGCATTTTGAAAAAAATTTATTTTTATTTATCTGAATTTTCATTTTTTAACATTTTAAGTTATTTCTAAAAACTTATCCATTGAAATTTTACTTTGGTCAAAAGTGAGTTTTCGAAATCAAGCGACTGTTACTGATAAAATTTTCTGTTAATAAAAAATATATTTCTTAACAAAAAGACCGCGAGTTTGTCGCAAGCGACAAACTCGTTAGCAAGCGTAAGCTTGCGACTTTCCGCGGTTTCATTCAAAAACTGCGTTTTTGAACGTGCTATTATGTTTTCTAAGTCACATATTAGGCGTTAGAAAAATAAATGCTTATCAAGAAGACCGCGAGTTT
>CAZXCR010000272.1:0-3285 GCA_964639315.1 uncultured Treponema sp.
TCTTATAATTTGAAGATTCATTTCGTGCTTTTCGCTTTCAAAAAGATTTCCTTCAAGTTGCGGGGCGTAAAGTCTTACAACAAAATTTTCTGGAATAAAGTTTTTGCTTTCTTTTCCGTCCATATTTTCAAGATGAATTTGCAGAGGAAGTTCAAGCGAATTTGAATTAAAATAGTAAGCAAGATGAGCGTTTGCATCGCCTGTAAAATCTTTTATGTTAAATTCCGCCTTTGAATCAGAAAGCATAAATCCGTTCCAAGAACCTTCAAGATGTTCTATGGAAACATTTCCTTCAAGAATATTAAAATTTCCCT
The DNA here is from genome assembly GCA_964639315.1 of uncultured Treponema sp. Classification (GTDB taxonomy): domain Bacteria; phylum Spirochaetota; class Spirochaetia; order Treponematales; family Treponemataceae; genus Treponema_D. The sequence goes on from CAZXCR010000272.1 coordinate 315, forward strand.
TCGCAAGCAGTGGCAGTCCGCCTAAAGAATACGAAAATCCCAGAAGATTTACGGCAATATAAGGATTTTCCAAAGTGCCGCTGGCGGTTACCTGCGCTGTTAAAGAATCATCAGACTGCTGGTCTGGTGAAAAAAACGCCATAGGAATTTTTTGTACATCCGCCTTTAGGTTAAAAAACAAATCCGTCATCATAGTTTCGCCAGAAAGTTCTTTTTGCATAGGATTTGTAATTTCGCCGCCAAGAATAATTTTTTGATTCAAAACTTCATCACTCAAATTGAAATTCAGATTTAAATTCCTAAAAATTCCATCGTCTATATTCCAAAGCGCATAGGCAGTTCCGGAAAGCGCCGCCAAAGAATCGCTTACGTTTATTGAAGAAAAAACAATTCCGTTCTTATCTGCAGACGCTGAAAGGGCAATTTTTGGATGAGTTCTTAAAACGCCGTTCAATTCATCAGCACTAAAATTTGCAAGATTTACGCTAAAATTCTCAAAGTCCTTGTAGTTAAATTCAAGATTCATTGCAAAGGAAAAAAGAAAATCTCCTATGTTCAAAGGGAGCGAGTCAAAATGTGCTGAACCTGCAATTTCGTTTTTAAAGTCCGCGGCAAGTTCAAATCCGTAAGAACCTGAAAGATTAAGCCACTTATCTGCAAAAATTCCATTGAACTCGTAAGGAATTTCGTTGAAATTCAGCATTGCATTAAAAATCGCTTGGCCGTCTTCTGGAGAAATATCAGCGCCGGCTTGCAAAAGAAGAGAATTTTGATTGTAAAGTAAGTCAAACTGCGTAATATTTACGGCATTTTCGCTTCCGTCAAAAGAAAGAAAAAGAAGCTGACGGTCGGACTGAGTGTTTGCAAAAAGCAAATAAGGCGAATTGAAGGTAAAAGTTTTAAAATCCGTTGAAAAATAAAGTTCCATACTCGAAACAAAAGGATTAAAAAAACTTACAAGACCAGAATCTTGCTCAGTTTGCGTTTCTGTAAAGAAAAGGGCGCTTCTTGCAATTGAATCCAAAAAGAAAGAATCTAAACTGACCGAAGCCTGCACGTAATTTCCGTCTGCAAGACTTCCTTCAATATGCAGCGAACCTGGCTTTTCGTACTCGGAGTGAGAATAGTCAAATCCGTCTAAAGAAAAATTCATTGACGAAGAAATTTTATCTGCGGCAAGTTCGATTGACGCAAATTTCTGCCTGCCAAAATTCAACTCTGGAATAAAGGCAACAAAACCTTCTTTGCCATTGTCCTGCACAAAAACTTCGCCTGAAATTTTATTTGTGTTCGCCAGTTTAAAATACTCAAGATTCAAATATCCTTCAGGAACAAATTTTTTTAAGTCAAATCCGCCTGTAAAATAAAAAGACGCAAGTTCGCCCTTTGCATCAAGCGACGAAACGTTTATGTAATCATTTGTGCCGGAAGCAAGCAGTGCAATATTCTGACCCAAAGGCGAAATTTTCTTGGAAAGCACAACGCTGGTGTTTGTGTTCCAGGTGTACTGCATAGAATTTAAGTCGATTTTAAAATCCAAATTTCCGCTAAAAATAGTTCCGGCAATTTGGTTAAGAACGGAATTTTGTAATTTTCCCCGGACTAAAGAAAACGGATTAAAATCTTTGAGCATAAGATTTGCAGAGGCAAGAGACGTTTTGGCATCAAGCTGAGCAAAAAAATTGTAATTGTTAAGCTGCTGAATTGAACTTAATTCAAAACAAGTGCCTGTGTAAACAAGAAGATTTTCAATTCTTTTCAAACTGAAATCTGAGCGCGCGTAGTCGTCAAAAATGATTCTTGCAGACGAACCGGAAAGTACGCTCGAAAAGTTTCCGTCAATTTTAAATTTTACACCGGCAGTTTTTCCATTCAAAAATTCGGGGCGTGCTTCAAAAATTCCGCTTAAATCTGAACTTAAAGAATGATTTACAGAGTCCTTTTTTAAATTTAAGCCACGAAACAAAACTCTATAAAAATCTTTGCCGGCAGAATAAGATGCGCTTATGTTTTTTAGGCTCACGTCAAAAGGCAGGCTAAAGGCAATTTCTTTTAGTGCAGAAAGGCTTTTTTTTAGGTCAGAAATATTTTCCTGATTTTTTGAAGAAGCATTTTCTTTTTTCTTGGATTCTTTTTGTTCAGAGCTGGAATTTTCTTCATTAGCCAAAGACAAAACTGAATCAAGGAGTTCCTTAGAAAGCCCAATGTTAATGTCGGAAACAAAAAGTTTGGAAAGGGAATTTTTAAAGTCGCCCTTGATTATTTTAAACACATTGTAGCGGAGGAAAATTCGCTTTACAAAGAGGACGTCTTTTCCGTCTTTATATTTGACGTTTCCATCTTCGTCTGTAAATGACGTTTTTTGCGTAGTTAAGCGAATGTTTTTTATTGAAATTCCTGAAAAAACTGAAGGCGAAAGCGACTCGTAGCTAACCGAAAGCCCTGTTTCCTGCGTAAATTTATTTAAATAAAAATTTTCTACACTGACTAAAGAATTTGAAATGCGGGAATAAAGCGGGCGTGTTAAGGCAAAAATCAATGCAAGAATGAGAACGAAAATAAAAATAACAGCAATTTTCTTTACAACCGAAGATTTTTCCATTACAAAAAAATGACCTTTTTTCAAGATGCCCTAAAATAAATCTATTTATTTTAACAGATTCCTTTGTTTTATTCATTATAGAAATCAACTAAAAGTGCAATTTTTAAGGTAGGAATTTTTGCGCGAGGGTGACTGCGGGATTTTTGGTTAAGAAAGGGACTTTTTGTTAACAAGAAATTTTGTTGGTAACTTGCGCGACTTTAGTTAAGCATTAATTTTTTATTGGACAGTAAATTCTAGTGGTAACTCGCGCGCCCCGGTGGTTAAGAAAGGGATTTTTTTGTTAGGTCAAAATTCGAGTTTTTTGGAGCAATTTTTTTTTCCTGCCACAATTTTTTTTACGTTCCGACAGTAATTTTTTTAGGAAAC
>CAZXCR010000273.1:0-3255 GCA_964639315.1 uncultured Treponema sp.
ATTTTTTTGCGAAAGACCTTCGGTAAGGGCGTAGACTGGGAGGATTCCGCTGTTTGGAAGAGGAAAATTCTTAAAGTCAGCAAGTTCGCCTTCGTTGGCAATTTTTTCAGCTTCAAAGGAAGTTGACTGGAGTTCGCCATACTTTACAGCAAAATGACCTGTAACGCAGATGATTGAACCTTCTGGTAGAGTTTTTTCCAGAAATGCGCGGTTAAAGGCTATAAGATTTGCGTTTGCACTGCCGTCGGTGATTGAAATTTTTAGGGTGCGCATTTTTCCAAAGCCGAACCAGGAATGCTTTGTTACTTTACAAATTGAATGAACTTTTTGAGCATTCGAAAAATCTTTTAGGGGAACTATTTTGCTGCGGTCTTCGTAATCTTTTGGGTAGCGCGAAAGAAGATCTGCTACAGTAAAAATTCCCATCTTTGCAAAGAGTTTTGATTTTGCCGGTCCAATTCCCGGAAGATTTTCTACCGTATTTTCAATTTGACTTAAAATCATAAATAAAATTTACACTTCCTTAAAAACTCAAACAAAATCCGATTAGAAGTGAAAATAAAAGTCCGCCTAAAATTAAAAGAATTAAGATTGCAATAATTGAAAGCAAAAGAGATTTTTTGTAGTCAGGAACGTGTCCAAAACTGAAAAAACTTGCAAGTTTGTACACAACTGGCGAAATTGCCCGGTCAATATTGTTTATAAAGGGATTCTGAGAATAAATGGTTTTTGTGTAGATTATAATTATCCAGCGTACAAGAAAAATCACCAGGAAGAAAACGAAAAAGGTTGAAATTATTGACCACAAAACTTGAAGTAAGATGCTAAGAATTGTTCCTGCAGTGAGTTTTGCGCCTCTTGAAAGTCCATGAAAAATTGATGTTAATGCGCCTAAAAGACAAAGCGATAGTGCCGGACTAAAATCGAATGCACCTAAATGAAGCCATTTTACATTGCGAAAAAGATTTAAATACGGATCGCAAATTTTTGAAAGAAACTGCGCAAATTTGCCGTAAGAAACTTGCGGAATCCAGGTAATAAAAATTCTTATAAAGCAAAGAAGACTGTAAATTGAAACAAGAACTTCGAGGATACGGAAAAGTTGTGTCATAAAAACTCCGGTCTTTTTAATCTAGGGAATATCTTTTTGTTCCCAGGCAAAGTCTACTTAGGAAAGCCACGCATCGTTTACTAAAGGAACGTCTTTTATCCGCTGCAAAAATTCCTTGTCTGCAGGGGCGCTTAACTGTGCATTTGCCTTTACAATGTACTGTTTATTGTTTATATCCAAATGCAAATATACTGAACAATTGCCTGTAGCGCCAAATAAAAATTCTTTTAGAGGAAGAATTTCTCTTATGGAATTTATATTTTTTTCCAGCTGAATGTGAATTTGCGTGATTGCCCTTTGCTGCAGTGATTCTGGATCTTCGAGACTGTCTACTATAAGGCTTGGCGTTTCTCTTGTTGTATCAACCTTGCCTCTAAAAGCGTAAACTCCTTCGTTTTGAAGTTTGTCTTTTAAAGTTTCCCAGACTTTTGGGAAGAAGGTTAAATCGATTTCTCCGTTGAAGTCAGCAAGTTTTGCAAATGCCATAGGATCGCCTTTTTTTGTAATGATTGGCATTAATCCCTGAAGCATGCCAAGTGCAATGTAGGAAGTTCCAGCATTTTTTATTGACCAAGGTTTTGCTCCGCCTGCAAGAAGCGCTTCTTTTTCGGCACGGGTTTCTTTTGCGCATCTTTCTATAGTTTCGCTGTTGCAGGTTACAACAGTTTCAATCGCTTTGCGCCAGTCATCAAGTGGATGGCCGGAAACAAAACAACCAATCAGATCTTTTTCCATATTCAGCTTTTCCATTTTTGGCAGATCTGGAACAATTTCGTACTTGTAGTCCATTACATCCTTGATTCCTGCTTCTTCAAAGAGACTTGCTTGTCCATTTTCGGCACCGGCATGTTTTTTTTCTTCGTACGCAATCGCTTTTTCATAGTTTAAAATCAGTGTGGAACGATTTTTGTCTAATTTGTCAAAAGCACCAGTTTTTATAAGAACTTCGATTGCCTTTGTGTTAAGACATTTTTTTGTTTTTGTAGCGTCAACATTGCCGTTTTCGTCAGTTACAGGTTCAGTAAGGAAAAGACAGCGCGATAAAAAGTCATCAAAACTTTTAAAATCACCATTTTTTTCTCTTTCTTTTACAATTGCGGCGGCGGCTCCCCAACCCATTCCTTTGATTCCGCAGAAACCAAATACAATGTGCCCGTCAACAACATCAAAAATTGAATCGGAGCGGTTTATATCCGGGGCGTCAACTGGAATTCCCATTTTTCGCGCTTCTTCAATGTAGATTGGAAGTTTATCTGTTGAAGTTATTTCGTTTGTAAGGTTTGCTGCCATAAATTCAGCAGGATAATTTGCCTTAAGATAGCCGGTTCTGTAAGCTAAAACTGAATACGCTGCTGCATGAGACTTGTTGAATCCGTAGCCGGCAAAAGGAATCATAATTTCGAAAATTTCATCTGCGTGTTCTTTTGTAAAGCCTTGTTTTATTGCGCCTTCTTCAAATTCCGCTTTTTTCCCCATCATTACTTCAGGTTTTTTCTTTCCCATTGCACGACGGAGCATATCTGCGGCACCAAGCGAGAATCCGGCAATTTTTTGCGAAACCTGCATAATTTGTTCCTGATAAACCATAACGCCGTAAGTTTCCTTCAGAATTGGCTCAAGGCAAGGGTCAGGGTAGTGAATTGTTTCTGGCTTCCATTTTCCGTCGATGTAGTTCGGAATGAATTGAAGCGGACCCGGGCGGTAAAGTGCGTTCAATGCTACGAGGTCTTCAATTTTTTCTGGCTGAAACTGACGCAGAATTTTTTGCATTCCAGGCGATTCAAACTGAAATACCGCAACAGAATCTCCACGGCAGAAAAGATCAAAGGTTTTTTTATCTGTTTCGCTCACTTTTGAACAGTCAAAAATCGGGTCTTCGGGCTTTTTATGCTTGTTGATGATATTTTCAGCGTAGCGAATCAACGACAGGGTTTTTAGTCCAAGATAGTCGAATTTTACGAGTCCGCACGGTTCAATAATGTCCATTGTGTACTGAACGCCAACTTCGCCAGTTTTTGAATCTTTAAATACAGGAGCCCAGTTTGGCAGCGCCGTTAAGCCAATTACCATTCCCGAAGCATGCAGACCTGTGTTGCGTTTGCAGCCTTCAAGCTTGAGTGCAAGGTCAAAAAGTTTTTCGTAGC
>CAZXCR010000274.1:0-3235 GCA_964639315.1 uncultured Treponema sp.
TAAACCCACGAAAAGCGCCACCACCACCAGCGCACCGCGCTCCACCACCACCAGAACCAAGCCTTGCAAAGCAAATTCAAGATGAAGTGTACGATTCGATTGTTGATTTGTTCGCAGCTTTGTGGCTTATGGACAATATCAGTGTGACTTTTGATGACTATCCATATGCTGACGGAAAATATTTGAACTTTGCGCTTGTAAAAACTTTCAGCGATGGCGATTTGGAACCAGAAACCAAAGTTACTGTGGACGAAGATGGCAACGAAAAAATTGTAAAGCAGCAGTTTTATCGATTTGCACTGGAAACAGGTTTCTTTTATCACCCTACAATGAATTTACTGGGCAACGAAAGCCGTTTTGAAGGCTACGTTTGGAAATTTTTTGGGCCAGTTTTTGAAAATACCGTTTTCTCGCAAAATTTATTCACTCAGCAAACTCCATCTTACGCAGGAAACGTGAAAGTGGGCGGTCAAATTTCAATTATCCACTCGAATTATTTTGATTTATCGAATTTTGTGCAGTGGTCGTACATCTACGGAAATTCTTTGAATGCAAGCGGCATCAATTATGGGCTGATTTTGCGCTCGTACCCTGTAAAACCGATTCTTTTGGAATGGCGCTGTAATGTTCAGGATTTTTTCTTTTCTGATGAACTGATTTTTGAATCGCATTTGGAATTGGGCATTGAACTGAATTCCCCAGCCGAAGTTTACGTTGCATGGAAATACTACAACGATGCGATTTTTACCACCACTCAGTCACACGGATTTAGTTGTGGCATGAAATATAACTTTTAGTATGTTTGGACTTGGTACAATAATCAACACGGCGGCTGTAGTTGCAGGCAGCGCAATTGGACTTTTTGCAAAAAAGGGATTAAAGCAGCGTTTTCAGGACATTTTGATGGCGTCTTGCGGAATTTCAGTAATGTTCATTGGAGCAGCCGGTGCATTCAGCGGAATGTTCAGCGTGGAAGGCACAAAACTTTCAAGTAGCGGAAGTTTGCTTTTAATCGGCTCGATGGTTTTAGGCTCGCTTTTGGGTGAATTGCTTAACCTTGAAGACGGAATGGAAAAATTGGGCGAAAAACTGAAAAAACTTTTTCATGCTCAGGGCGACAACCGCTTTGTAGATGGCTTTGTAAACACTTCGCTTGTAACTTGTGTAGGTGCAATGGCGATTGTAGGCTCCATTCAGGACGGTCTTACTGGCGACTATTCTATGCTTTTGGTAAAGGCCGTTTTAGACTTTGTAATTGCGCTGGTTTTTGCTTCCACTTACGGAATTGGTCCAATGTGTTCTGCCATAGTGATTTTTGTTTACCAAGGACTGATTACACTGATTGCACACTGGGCTGGAAATTTTGTTTCAGACGGTTTGGTGCAGAATTTAAGCTATGTAGGTAGCGTTTTGATTTTTTGTGTGGGCGTGAATTTAGCTTTTGGAAAAAAAGTAAAAGTTGGGAATATGCTTCCTGCCCTTTTGGGGCCGGTTGTGTACGCGATTTTTGCTTAACTAACGGCTTAGCGATTGTAAGGGCGCCGAAGGCGAAACCGGACTTTAGGCCGGTTTTGGAGCGAAAAGCGGAACCCTGAAAAGCGCGGCGCGGCTTTATGCCGCGAAAGCCCCATAAAATTATCTTCCTGGATCGCGGATTTTTCCTTCCACAAAACCTGAATCTTTTGAACGCAAGAGTGCGCCTTCTTCAAGCGGAATTTTTGTGTAAATAAGACATTCGTGACCATCGCAAACCCAGTTGTAAAGCTCGCCGGTATGCGGATTTATTAAGACAAAATCTTTTTGCTCAAGCGGCTTTTTGCAAATGTCGGGCGAAACAATTTCGAGTTCGGAAGTTTTGTCAATCATATTCATTGCAACGAGTTCGTACATTTTCCAACCGTCAATTTTTTGGGCAAACGGCAAATGCTTATCTGGCGAATTTTTTACTCTTTCGTCCCAAGCGCGCTTTGCCTGCTCACAAAGGGAATTGTATTCATCGTCCTGATTTTTTTTGTTAAGTGCGGCTCTTTCTAAAATTTCGTCTTCTTTTTTAGGGGCAAGTTCTTTTCCAATTTCTGCAGCTAAATCGTAGGGACTGTCGCTTGCGCCGCTAACAGTTTTGTCAGCTTCCGCCTTGTTAAAATAAAATGCAGTTGTAAACGGTCTGTGACTTGCCTTGTACAATTCGTCAACAAAGGGTTTTGCTTCTTCTGCAGTGATTTTGCCTTCAAGAGTGTCTAAGGCTTTTCGGTAAGCGCGGGTGACCATTGCAACGTAATAAACGCTTTTCATTCTTCCTTCGATTTTTAAGCTGTCAACTCCGGCTTTTTTGAATTCTTCAAGATGCTCAATCATACACAAATCTTTTGATGAAAGAACCGCAGTAAAATTTTCGCCTTCGTAAACTGGAAAATATTCGTCGGGGCGTTTATGTTCGCGTAAAACAAGATTTCCTTCTTGCGCAACTTTTTTACCAAAGTTTTCTGAGTTCGCCAGAGAATTTTCTGTTTCTGGATTCTGATTTTTTATGCAGTCTGCTGGATTTGATGAGAGGACGTCGTAGTCCCAGCGGCAAGTGTGGCTGCAAAATCCTGACTGTGCGGAACGGCCATTTAAATAAGCGCTCATAAGGCAACGTCCGGAATACGCAATGCACATTGCTCCGTGAACAAAACATTCAATTTCCATATCTGGGACTGCATTTTTTATTTCTGCAACTTCTTTTAAAGACGCTTCACGGCCCATAACAACCCGCTTGAATCCAATGGATTTATACATTTTTACGGCTTCTGCATTCATACAGCTTGCCTGAGTTGAAAGGTGAAGTTCAGCATTTGGAAATTCTTTTTGCAGAAGAGGCACAATTCCTAAATCCTGCACAATAAAAGCATCAATTGGATACAGCTTAAAATACGGAATATTTTCTTTTAAGCGCTCAATTTCGTCGTTATGAAATGCAATGTTCAGCGCACAATGCAAGCGGCGACCAGGAAACTGCTTTTTTAGTTCAGCAACTTTTTTGTATTCGTCATCATAAAAATTATCCGCCTTTACTCTAAGCGAAAAATTTTTAAGACCAATGTAGGCAGCGTCTGCGCCGTAAGTATAGCAATATTTGAGTTTATCAACATTTCCAGCCGGAGAAAGCAATTCCATAAAAAACCTCTTACAATTTAGGAAAATAAAAGATTACAATTCGAGTTTGTTGCAAGTTTTACTTACTTGGAGCGAGTTT
>CAZXCR010000275.1:0-3235 GCA_964639315.1 uncultured Treponema sp.
TTTCATTCAAAACCTTCGGTTTTGAACGCTTCGCGCCGCTACAATCGGGGCTAAGATTTTTCACCTTTTTTGTAAATTTTGTTTAAACTCGAAATTCAGCCTGTCAAAAAAAATCTAGCGCAAATAATCAAGCAGTGTACTTGAATACATTTTTCCTGCATTGCTCATTGTTGCCTGATTTACATATTGCATCATTTTTAAATCTGTAATTGCCTTTGTTATATCAACATCGCCTTCTCTGCTCACAAGTTGGGTTGCATTAAGGCTGTTTGTTTTTGAGCGCTGAATATTATTCATTGTGCGTTCATAGTCGCTTCCTGTTTTTGCAAGTCTTGTTTCAAGATTATTCATACCGGAATCAATTGAACCTAAAATTCTTCCGCCAATCGATTCTGTATCGCCTTTTAACATTGCATTCCGCAAAGAAATTACAGTGTCAAAAAGTGAACCGCCGCTTTTTCTAACACCGTCGCCAATGTTGTACGGAGGAATCTGACCGGCATCCTTTATCATTCCTAAATCCGCAAGTACAGAACCATTTTTGTCTTCAAGCCAAATCTGGTGCGAATCTGTAGTTGTTAAGTTAAGACCGTTTGTAACAGGGTCAATTTCAGCTTTTACGGCAACTCCAGAATTATTTATTTTTGCTACCAGAGAATAAACATTGTCTCCTGCCTTAATTTGTATGTCAGTTCCATCAATATTTATTGATGAATCAGAAAGCGACTGCCAAGAACTTAAATCGCGCTGTCCCATAAGTTTTTGTGGTTCAGCCCAAAAGGTTTTGTTACCACTGTTATCAACATTGATATAAGCGCCCTCGTCAACTTCAATTTTATTCTGCTGAACATTTCCGTGATATTTTACTTCTTCGATTAAAGCTTCTGTTGCACCAGGAACATTTCCCATCACAACATCAAATGCAATTCCCTTAGTCTTTGTTCCGGCAAAAAGTGCATTTCCATCAGGACCTACAGCATTTGCATTCTGAACCATTTCTTTTAACAGTTCATTTACTTCGACTGCCATATTTTTTAAATCATCTGGAGTGTAAGTTCCGTTTGCGCCCGTAACAGCGAGTTCACGAATTCTCTGCATAATCTGAAGATTTTGATTCATATAACCTTCGCGTACTTGAAACTGATCTGACAAAGTCTGTGCATTTTTTTCAAACTGATTTATGCGCGAAAGATAAGATTCGTACCTTACCAAATGACCGGCAGCAAGAGGATCGTCTCTTAAAGAACCAATTTTGCTCTGGCTTCCAATCTGGCGGTTTGCACGGTTAAGTTCTACTTCCTGGCGACGAAGATAATACTGAGTGTCTGTATTGTTAAGTTGTGAACTAATTCTATTCATAAAATCCTTCTCCAAAAAAATAAGTGAATAATTGTCAGTTTTTTAAAAATTTAAAGCTTAAACTCCAAGCCGATTAATCAGGGTATCAAGAAGAGCATCCTGAATGCTCACAAATTTTGCAGCAGCATTGTATCCGTGCTGAAATTTTATGATGTCAGCAAGTTCTTCATCGATATTTACACCGCTAATGCTGTCTCTCATATCGCGAAGATCGCCCATTATTTTATTGTGACTTGCAAGCTGATTTTGCGCCTGTTCGCCTTTTAAGCCAACATTTGTAACAGTATCAGCAAAATAATCATCAAAAGTTTTTTCGCTTCCAATCATAACTTTTGTGTTGCGGATTGCAGCAATTTCAACAGCAGCCCTTCCGTCGCTTGAATCAGCAAAGCCCTGCACATTTGGAAAAGAAGCCGCCACACTTTGAATGTCGCCAGTAATTCTTGAATTTATTTCGATGTACGCACTAGGATTTGCAACCGGAGCCACAGAAAACTGCGCACCAGCAAGGGAATTTGCAGCATCAGCCGTATTAAAATCGTAAGCACCGTCTGCACCAGAATTTTGTAAAATTCCAGAATAACCTGTCAAAAACATTCCCGAATCTTCAACATGGCGAATAACAAAATCAGGATTTTGCGTACTTGCAGAAGAACTTGCTTTTAAAACAAGATGATTGTTGCGGTCAAGATAAGCCTTAACTTCTGCATTCGAATCATTTATGCGGTTAACAACATCACCAACCGTATCCGAAGCAAAATAGCGAACTGAAACATTTTCACCGTCAGCATTAAAAGTCATTGTTCCTTCAAGACCAATCTGTTCCTGAGCTTTCAGTTCATTTGTGCCGGTAATTCTAAAAATGTAAGTTGAATCTTCAATTCCGTCTCCGTCGCGGTCGTAATTTCCCTGAGTATTTTCAATAAAGTCGTGCTGAGTAAAAAAATCAAGTCCAGTTACATTATTTTTGCCAAGCGCATTTCTATGAATGTCGTTTACAAGGTCAGCAAAATTAAGAGTCATTGTGTTAAGACTTTGAACCTGGCTACGAATATCCTTGTCGCGAAGTTCAACCAAAGCCCCAAGCTGACCACCCTTAAAATTCGCATTAAGTTTTGTATCAGCCCAAACAAGTTTTCCGTATCCGTTATTGTCAATCTGACCTTCAATATTGATTTGCCGTGCAAGACTTCCCTGAACAATAATCTGACCGTCAGTGTGAACCATAAATTCATCACTATCAGTTGTAGTAACTGTAACATTTATAAGATGACTCAACTTTTCTACAAGATTGTCTCTTCTGTCCATAAGATCGTTAGGATTATCGCCCATTCCCTTAACGCGCACAATTTCCTTGTTAAGAGCAGCAATCTGATTCGAATAATCGTTCACTTGCTTAACAGTCGCTTCAATATCACCGTCAATTTGATGAGCAATTGCATCCAAAGATTTAAACTGCTGGCAAATAGCATTCGTTAAACTTTCTCCACGACTAACAACCGCCTGTCGCGCAGCATCGCTTTCTGGGTAAATCGAAAGTTCCTGCCAGCCCTGCCAGAATTTATCCATATTCGAGCGAACTGAAATTTCTTCAGGTTCATTATAAATACTTTCAATCATAGAATAATATTTATCGCGAGTTTCCCAGTATGATTCTTCGTTTCCTTGCGCAACAATTCTCGATTCAAGAAGTTCATCCTTAATGCGCGTAACAGACTGAACATCAGTTCCCTGACCAATCTGACCCGGAACCATAGCTCTTTCTAAATCAGGTCTGTAAATTGGGTCAAAAGAACTCACATTAACTCTTTGTCTAGAATAACCTTCCGTATCAGCATTTGAAATATTGTGACCCGCAGTTTGAATCTGCGTAGAA
>CAZXCR010000276.1:0-3210 GCA_964639315.1 uncultured Treponema sp.
CTGGCGCTACATTTATTCTCGCTCAGCAGATAATGCTGTAAGTTACCCAGAACAATACAGTCTTACAGGCTACCCAAATGATGACGAGTGGATTACAACTGAAAACGGTTTCAATGGGATTGTAATTTCGGGTAATCCAGATGATTTTTCTGACGGAACAGCAAATCCGCGTTACTGCGAATATTTGAGTGCAGATTATAACAGCGGCAACGGTTGCAAACTTGAATCTACAAGTTACATAGTTCGCAAAGACGGAACCGTAGTAAACTGGTCGCATTACGAAAACGGTATAAATTACACCTTAAGCGAAGTTTTTTGTCTTTACACAGTTCCTGGAAGCGGAATTATGAAAGCCGCAAGTGCACCTTTTAAACCGCAGGGAAATTCCAGTCGCGATTTAACTTCTTTTGTTGATTCAGACGGAAGTGCTTACATAATTTCTTCTGTTTCAAGCCAAATAATGTATAAACTTACAGAAGATTATTTGGATGTTTCAGATGCTCTTCCAATCACACTGTCTTCAAGTTCAAGAGAAGCGCCTTGCCTTAGAAAAGTTGGTGATTTTTATTATCTTTTCAGTTCAGAAAGTGCTGGCTGGTATCCAACGCAGGGCGCGTATCAGTCTTCTGCAAAAATAAAAAAACTTGCTGACGAAACTTTAGTTGCTGTAGGAAACCGCACAACTTTTGGAGCGCAAAGTGGTCAGATTGAAAAAATCGGCGAAAATTATTATATGCTCGCAAACCGCTGGAGTCAGGGATGGAGATACCATGATCCTGCAATTCCTACAGACAGTTATTTAGGTACAAGCGGAATTGCTTTTGCGCAAAGAATGCTGCCAATTCAGTTTTGCAGCGGATACGCATTTTACGATTATTATCCGCAAATAAAATATGACTACGCTCAGGGACTTGTAATTCCGGTTCAAAAAGGAAAATTGCTTTCGATTGGCTGCGATACTTCCCGTACAACAACAAGTGCCGACGATTACCCTTCATCAAATGCAGTTGATGGAATTAGTTCTGCGGCAACAGCTTCAAGTCCTTCGTGGGGAACTTACAACGGATACGCACCGTCATCAAATGCCGCTTATGATTTTGTGGTAACCTTAGACAAGTCTGCTTACATAAAAGAAGTGGACGTAACCTTCAAAAATTACAACGGTTCAGAAAGTGCAAGTCAGTACAAAATTGAGGCAAGTGTTGACGGTTCCTCTTGGACTACAATAAAAGACCGAAGCGACAATTACATAATTGGATTTAACGAAAATTTAATTGACAGCGAATATTCAACAACAAAATACAAATATGTGCGCATAAGTGTAACTGCAATTAATGATGTAAACCACGGAACAAGCGGTGCCTGGTGGACGGCGGGAATTCACGAAGTTTCAGTTTACGGATTTGAAGAATAGTTTTTGCGGGCGCGGTTACTAACAGAATTTTTTGTCAAGAAAAAATCAATTTCTTAACAACGAGTTTGTGCGGAACTTTTGCGGGCGGAGTTACCGATAAAATTTTCAGTTAAGAAAAAAATTAATTTCTTAACTAAAAGAATTTTGCGAGTTTGGGCTGACTATAAAACAGATCCCGAACTAAATTCGGGATGACGGTCGCGAAAAAAATTCGGGCGCGTGTTACTGATAAAATTTTCAGTTAAGAAAAAATTAATTTCTTAACAAAAAATTTGGGCTGTTTATAAAAAAATCGATTTCTTACCTGGCAGCGTTATGTCAGGAATTTTTATAAAAAATTTTAATGGAGTTTTTATGAAAAAAATTTTTACAAGTTTAATGGCAGTTGTTGCCTTAGGGATGGTTTTTATGAGTGCAAGTTGCGGTGAATTATCGAGCGAAGAGCCTAGTCAGGATGCAAAAGCATTTTTGGTTTGGGAAGAAGTTACTGGCGCACAAACTTATTTTGTGGGACTTGAAGATTCAAGCGGAAAAGTTTCTTCGTACGTAAACACAAATTCAAGTCAGAATTATTACGAATGGTCTTCATTAACAGAAGGCGAAGAATACACATTTAAAATTTATGCAGAATATGCAGACGGCACAAACACAAAATCATCTGCTATGGAAAGAACCGTTTGCGCACAAAACGGCGGAAGATGCCTTCGCGTAATGGGTTATTTCTTAGATTCCTCGCATACCGTTGACGAGCAGAACCTTCACTTAGCCATAACCACAGACGGACTTCACTGGAGCGCCCTCAATTCAAACGAAGCAATATTTAAAATTTCCACAATCGGCGGAAACCGTGTGCGCGATCCATACATCGTAAAAAAGCCAGACGGAAAATATTTAATGATTGCCACTGACTGGACCACTTACCAAGCAGACACTAGCGGATTAAAAAATCACCGGTTGTACGACGGAACAACCAGCGAAGAAACTTCGTGGAACTACACCACATCAAGCTACTGGGACGTAAACACAAGTTGCCTTATTTTTGCAGACAGCGAAGACTTAATCACTTGGGAAAATGAACGCCAAATTCAGATGGTAAGTGACGAATCAAAAAAATCCTTTTACACAAAGAATTCAAACTATCAGTTCTGCTGGGCACCAGAAATCATTCACAATAACGGTGAAGTAATTTTTACTGACCCAGAAACAAATGAATCTTACATTTACGGCGTAATTTGGAGCGGACAGGGCGAAACCAACGGAACTACAAGCAAGTCTTACAGCGCAAAGAAAAATCGCTACGAAACCACAAGCGGCCACACAACAAGTTACCGCCGCACCTTTGTAAACTACACAAACGACTTTGAAACCTTCACAGAACCGCAAGTTTACTTTGACCCATCAAATTCAAATATTGACTGCAGCGTATGCTCAGACGACAACGGAAAATTCTATCTTTTCTACAAAGATGAATGTTCAGGATACTACGGAATGGCAGAAAACTATTCAACTTCTCTTTTGCCAAATTCGTTTAACGAAAATTACATTTACAGTCGCGCATTTAACGGCAAACAGGTTCAGGAAGCAGCCGGCGGAACTTACAATCAGGGCGAAGGAATGTTCTGCTTTAGACCAAATTCCGGCGTAGATAAGTGGATTTGCATTTTAGACGCCCACGACGCCAACCAAAGCAAAGTTTTTGCAACCTTCGAAACAAGCAATTTCTTAACCTGGAAAGAAAACGACAAAACCTCGTACCCAAGCGGTGCCATTCGCCACGGATGCAGCGTAGAAATCAC
>CAZXCR010000277.1:0-3188 GCA_964639315.1 uncultured Treponema sp.
AAACTCGGGAAGCACTCATATGCCTGCGACAAACTCGACGAGTAAAATGCTTTAGCATTTTACTCAACTATCGGGGCTAGTTTTTTCTAGCTATATTTTTGTAACTTTCCAATTAAAACTCGGAATTTACCCATTTAATTTAACAGCATAAGTTTTTTTTCAAGACATTCCATTGAAATTTCATTTACGTCGCCTGACCATTCGCCGTCTGTATGAGACACAACGAGTTCGTTGGAGGTAAGCGTCATTTTTTTAAAGTTTTTTATGATGAATCCTTTAAACCTTTCGTGCTTTCCCAAAATCAAGAACGGAAATATAAAGAACGCTAGAATTTTAGGAATATTCTGTACAATCAGCGCCGAAAGTTCGCCGTCGTCAAATTTTGCTTTTGGAGCCATTTTTACTCCGCCACCTTCAGCACAGGTATTCATTCCCGCAAAGAAAATTAAATTTTTGTAAACCTGCGGTTCCTCGTCATCAAATTTAATTTTTACATCACGACATTTCATTGTAAAAAGAGAATGAACTGTAAGCAAAATGTACGCAAACTGACCTAAATGCAACTTGTTAAGCACAACTTTTAGTTTTGAAGTGTTCGTTTTTTTGCATACGATTGCATCCATTCCAATGCCAGAACTTATTGCAAAATATCTGGAGCTGCCGTCTTTAAACCGAGCTATTCCCAAATCAACAAGGCTGTATGACTTATTTGAAACTATTTTTTTTAGATTTTTTAAAGTCTGATTTTTCTTAATTCCAATTCCGCGCGCAAAGTCATTTCCAGAACCAGTTGGAATTATTGCAAATTTTATTTTGTTGAAATCAGAAATTCCGTTAATTACTTCGTTTAAAGTTCCATCGCCACCAGCAAGAACAATTTTTTTGTCTGAATCTTCACTTTCCGGGATTAAAGAAATTTTTTTTGCAAGTTCCGTTGCGTGGCCAGTTCCCTGCGATTCAAAAATTTTATAATCAGTGCCGGCTACTAAATTTTCACTCAGCCATTTTTCAATAATGTTCCAGGTGACTGCAGTTTTTCCACTTCCACCGCTTTTATTCACAATAAAATAAAACATAAAAAATCCTCAAAAATTTTTCTATTTTTCAAAAATTCGTTAAAGAAATTCAAGTTAACAAAAAAAAATACAGTCATCTTAAAAAAAATGACTTTTTGCCAGCCACCCTTAACAATTTAAAACTGCAACAATTTTATGTAATTTATAAAAATTCCAAAATCAGTTTAATTTCCTGCACACTTTTCGAAGTTTGCGACGCAATCTGACTTTCTGTAAAACCAAGTTCGTGCAATTCTTTTACAGTCTGCGAAAAATCTTTTTTTACTTTTACAGGACTTTTTGAAACAAAGAATTTCGGAACGTTATCATTTTGCTTTTGAGCGTCACTTAAAGCCTTGTCGGCAGCCTGAATTTTTTTCATTAAATCAGTTTCGGAAGTTGGATTTACATTTTGCTCAAAAAGTTCAGTTTTAGATTCTTTTTCTTCAGTTTTTTTACTGACTGAATTTTTTGCTTTTTGCAGAGGAAGTTCATCATCAGAAATTTCTAAATCCAATATTTTTTGAGTTTGATTCTTTGTTTTTTTAGAAGATTTTTTTGATTCGTCCTGAATGTTGCCGTTTGCAAGTTCATGCAGAAGATTTGCCGTTTTAGGAGCATAGGAAAAATTTTCTTTTTTTTCAGAAATAGAATCTAAAGAAATAGAAGTTTTGTTTGTAGAAGGGAGGTCAAAAAAAGACATTTGCTTTTCGAAGAGCGCCGATTTTTCAACCTTTGAAAGTTCATTTTTTAATGTTTTTACCTTACGCTCAGCTTCGGCACTTACAGCCTTTAATTCCTTAATTTTTTCGTCAATTAAAGTAATGTTTCTGTCGGCATGACGGTTAAGATTTGTAATCATTTCGTTAACTTGATCGTGCGCGTCCTGAATGAATTTATCTGTGGAAAAAAATTTATTAAATCTCGCTCCCATAATTATCCACATAATTATGTTAAAAATAATAAGCGCCGCTAAAATATAAACCATTTTAGAAAAACCAGACGTTAAATCTAGTTTAATGCCTCCAATTTTTTGAAGATGAAAGACGCCGTCATTTTTGCAGAGTTTCATCTTGATTTTTTATGATGTACCCTTAGCCAGAAATATCTACCCGGTTCCCGCAGCGAGGATCTTTTATCTGGTAAGTTTTTTCTTCGGAATTATTGTTTTCTTCAGAAGTTTCTTTTTTTGCTGACTGATTTTTTAAGTCAGTATTTTGTGAATTATGACCGTCCGCATTTACATTATTTGACTGGTTTCCACTATTTTCAGTTTTTTTTACTGTGGAAGACTGAATTTTTTCATTTTGCAAAGCATTTTCCAAAGAAGCCTGACCAAGAACCTGAGCAACCTGGTTTTGAGAAGCACTGTATTTGCTTACATTGTCCATCTGAACATACATTGTGGACAAATCAATTGGTTGTATAGCCAACTGGAACTCCTACATCATCATCTTGACTTTGATCATATTTGCCTCTACGAACAAATCCGCCTTCATAATAAAAACAAACAGACTTTACTTCCTGCTGAACTTCGTCACAAACGTCGCGCACATTAATTTTTACTCCAGGATAAACAGTTCCGCTCACCATAACTTTTCCCACAACCCGAAGTTCCCTAAGTCGATTCTGAATATCTTCAAATTCTTTATTCAATTTTGCAATATTGGTTTCAAGTTCGAGTTTTTGTTCCTTTAGTTTAGCTAAAGTTTCTTCTTTTTCTTTTGGAATTGTGCGGCGAACTTCCTTTGTTTTTTCGATTGTCTGAATGTTCAGATTAGTTTCATCAAGTTCCTTGTTAAGAGTAGTAGTCATTCCTTGAATTTCAAGAAGTCTCTGTTTTGCCTTTGGATCGATTCCTACTTCAATAACAGTTTCAATTCCACCGTTTAGCGACCCGATATTTTTTGCACTTACAACTTCTGTTGCAAACAAATGTCCGCCCATAATCGCAGCACGCTTTCCCTTTAGCAAAATACGCTTCATTGCCGTAACTTCGCTATTCATTATATTGTCATTTACAACAACATATTCGCCTGCAGTGATTTTTGCATTCTGTATAAAACGCGCCCAAATAGATTTGCTAGAAATAATTTCGCCTTCGTCGCGCCCCATAACTCCCTGGGAAATTAC
>CAZXCR010000278.1:0-3179 GCA_964639315.1 uncultured Treponema sp.
TGAAAGAATTGTACAGTCAATTCCGCCAAGCGCAACGTACTTATCAAGATTGTAAAGTCCTGAGAGATCTGCTGAATACAAAGTTTTGCTCCACTCCGTAAATAAATTTTCTTCCCTCACAACAAATTTTGATTTTTCCACGCAAGGAGAAAAGCGCACATTTATGCTACTGTACGACGCATTTATAAGCCGCGGGCAAATGCAGAACACATTTTTTTCAATAAATTTTTTTGCATTTGCCGCAGTAAAGTTAAAATTCTGCGTACACTGCTCTTCCTGCAAAACCAAAACATTTTTGTATTTTGACTGCGACATTGCAAGATTCAGCATATCGCCTTCAGTTACATTTTCTTCGAGAGTTACAATAAATTTTATTTGCGGAAATTGATTGTAAAAATCGTCCGCAAAATCGATTGAAGTTTTCTTTTCTATGCTGATAATCTGCGCAAAACCTTTTTGAAGAAGATTTTTAAATACAAAATCCTTAAACTGACTGATTCCGTGCCGTATTACAATGCAGGTTACAGGCATTTTTATTCCGTCAAGATTTTTATTTCCGTCAATAACCGTGTGAGAAATTTGGCGTTCATTAAAAGTTAAAGGTATAGTATTCATCGCAGTCCTCACAAATTTTTAAATATTTTTTTTCAATTTGATTCTGAACAAATTCATTACTTTTAAGCCAGATTTTTTCAAGTCCTTCAGCAAAAACATTTCCAAGAATTTTTCTAGAAAAAGCTTCTCTGCAAAGAGGAACATCTCCGTTTTTTAGAATTGTAAGTTCCCGCTTTAAATGCCAGCACACATTCCGTTCGAGTGGCGAAAGGTCAGCGCACTTTTTGTTTGGAAGGAGACCGCAAAAATCATCATACTTTTGAATTATAACACGACCTTTTACAAAACTTTCCTTTGCGGTGTAAAATCTGTAAAATTTTTCGAGTTCACATTCATTTTCTTTCATCCGTGTAAACTGAACAAAAACACAACCAGGAAAATTTTCTTCGAGAAGCGCTGCATTGTTTTTTGCTTTTTCAAAGGAATCACTAGGGCAGTTTTTGTGGATTTCAAAATATTTTTCAGACGTAAAGGCGTCGAGGTAAACAATAAAATTTATTTTGTTTTTAAGTTCTTTTATGGATGAAGGCGATTTTTTTAATTCCGGGAATTTATTTAAAAGTTCGCGGATTTTTGAAATTTTATTTGCATCAAGGGCAATTCCTTCTGTTTCAAGAACGAGATTAAAATGCGGATTTTTTAAGACTTCTTCGATGAAAAGTAAAATTTCTGGATTTTCAAAGGCGTCGCCAAATGCACTTAGCGAAATAACGGCTTCTTCGCTCAAATCTGAAATTTCTTTTAGCAAAGCCTTAAAATGTTCGAGGCTCATAAATTTTTTTATTTCAGTTTCTTCTAGCGGGAAATTTGGATTGTACAAAGCTTTGCTAGATCTTTTTGCGCAAATTTGAATGTTGTAGTAGTAAGGCACCGTCTGCTGAATTTTTGAAGAGGTGCAGGCAAATTTTGTAAGTTCAAGCACTTTAAACGGAATGTGATTTTCCAGCGCAAGTTCATAAAGATTTTTGCAAGCAAGAGTTTTTTGCTTTGAAGAACACGAAAAATCGAATCTGAACATTCTAAAATCTTCTGGCGAAATAACGCTTTCTATTTCAAAGGAATTTATGTCAGTTTTTAGAACTTCAAAAAGGCAGTTTTCTGTGACTTCTGTTTTTTCAAATTCATTTTTTGACTTTGCCAGTTGAGATAAAATATTTAAGGTTCCGCTTGAAATTGACTTTGGCGCAAATCCTTCTGGGTAACCGTCGGCAAAGGTGTATTCAGCAAGATATTTTTTATGTTCACTTAAAACCGCAGAGGTAAGTTCAATATCTAAAAAAGGCTTATCGCCCATTGCAAAAACTGCACAGTCTGCGCCTAAAGCTGCACATTCTGCCGCCATTGTTTCAAGAAGATTTTGTGTATTCCAAGTTGATTTTTCGATGATTTTGTAATCGCCAAAATTTTGGGCGGAAAGGGAGGCTTTTACAGAATTTAAAAATTTTGGATTTAAAAGTATTCGCACTGAAATTTTTTCTGAAATTTCTTTTGCCCACAAAAGCACTCTTTCAAATGCAGAAATTCCTGAGAAAATTTTATCAAAGGCATGGCTTTCTTCAAAACCGCAGTAAATAAAAACAAGATTCTTCATCTTTTGATTTATCGGCAAATAAAATTTTAGTTTTACTGATTTTATTTTTTAATGATTAAAAAATGCTGATTGGGCTGGTTGCTGATAGAATTTTTTGTTAAGAAAAAAATCAATTTCTTAATAGGACGAATTTCGAGTTTTAAACAGAAATTTACAAAAGTGTAGCTAGAAAAACTTAGCCCCGATTGTAGCGGCGCGCGAAGCGCGTTCTGGAGCGAAACGGAAGAATGAAGGCGAAGCCGTAACCGCGAAAAGCGGGTTTTCTAAAAAAATTTTCAGCCAGAAAGTAAAAGATTTTCTCAAAATGTAAAAAACTTCGCTCCAAGTAAATAAAACTTACAATAAACTCGAATTTTGACCTAATAAGAAAAATTTTGTGACAAATTCGCAAGTCTTTTTGGTAAATAAAACTTTCGCGCAAGAAGAAAAAAAACTTCCCTTGAGAAAAAAATCTTTAAGTTTTAAGATAGCTTTCATGCTTGAGACGGAAAAAGAAAAAGACAGCAAATTGCTTACGGTTTCGCAACTTACGGGACTGATTAAAAATCTTATGGAAGGAACTTTTCCTAATATTTATTTGGAAGGGGAAATTTCAAATTACCGTCCGAATATTTCTGGGCATCTTTATTTTGTGTTAAAAGATTCAATGTCGCAAATTAGAGCCGTTATGTTTCGTGGAAAAGCTGCTTCGCTGAATTTTACGCCAACTGACGGTACTTTAGTTATGGTTCAGGGGCAAATTAGCGTTTATCAGCCACGCGGGGAATATCAAATCATCATAAATAAAATGGCTAAGGCTGGCGCTGGCGACATTATGGAGATGATTGAGGAAAGAAAAAAACGTCTTGCCGCTGAAGGAATTTTTTCAAAACCAAAAAAGCGTCTTCCTTATTTTCCAGAAAAGATTGGTATTGTAACCAGCCCCACTGGTGCTGCCCTGCGCGACATTTTAAATATTGTAAAGCGGCGGAAC
>CAZXCR010000279.1:0-3166 GCA_964639315.1 uncultured Treponema sp.
GAGTTTGTCGCTTGCGACAAACTCGCTAGCAAGCGTAAGCTTGCGATTTAACTCGTGGGCGTGTAATGTCGGAGATTTTCTTGTTAAGAAAAGAATTTTTTTTTGTTAGCCAGAAAATTCTGTTGGTAACTCGCGGGCGCGGTTACTGAGGGAATTTTTTGGTTAAGAGGAATTTTTTTTCTTAACAGGAAATTCTATTGGTAACCAGCGGGCGTGTGATGTAGAAGTTTTTTTGTTAACTGAAAAAATTTGCGAGTTTTCGTAAGAAAACTCGTGAAGCAACCGTAAGGTTGCGACAAACTCGCGGGCGCGGTTACTGATAGATTTTTCGGTAAACAAGGAATTTTTTTTCTTAACTGAGAATTCTATTGGTAACCAGCGCGCGTGTAATGTAGAAGATTTTTTTGTTAGGTCGAATTTCGAGTTAAAACAAAATTTACAAAAAAGGTGAAAAAGCCTAGCCCCGATTGTAGCGGCGCGAAGCGTTCAAAAACGCAGTTTTTGAATGAAACCGAGGGAAGAGGGTTTACTAAAAAAATTTTCACTCGGAACGCAAAGAAATTTGTGGCAAGAAAACAAATTTTGCTACAAGTAAATAAAAATTGCAAAAATTCAAATTTTTATTTAATAAAATAACATAGGAGGAAAAATTATGTTATTTCAAATTTATGGTGCAACAGCTGCCACACAGTTACTCGGCTGGCTGTTAGTTTTTGCAGGGCTCATTCTGATTAACGAGCTCGGACGTAGAACAAAGTGGGGCGGAATTCTTGTATTTATGATTATTCCGGCAGCTCTCACAGTTCTCTTTGTTGTAGCTCAGATTGGCAAAAATTCCTTTGCGTCTGACTGGTACCTGATTACGCATATGAACGGCTGGTTCCACTATGCAAAACTTTATGCAGCAACAATCGGCTGTATCGGTTTTATTATGATCAAATATCAGTGGGGAATTGGCGCAAAACACTGGTTCAAATGCTGGCCTTTTGTAATCGTTGCAATCAACATTCTTATTGCAGTTGCATCAGATTTCGAATCAGCAGTAAAAGGCGGACTTACCGGCGGATGGTGGGTTTCTAACGAAGGCGTATTCCTTTACGGCGGATGGTGGAATCTTCTTAACGGAATTGCCGGACTCATCAACATTGTATGTATGACTGGCTGGTGGAACATTTACTCTTCTAAAAACAAGGCACAGGATATGATTTGGCCAGATATGACCTTTGCATTCATCCTTGCATACGACGTATGGAATTTTGAATACACATACCTCAACCTTCCTACCCACGCATGGTACTGCGGACTTGCACTCCTCTTGGCACCAACCTTTGCAGCTTCTTTCTGGAACAAAGGCGGATGGATTCAGAACCGCGCATTCACACTTTCAATCTGGTGTATGTTTGCTCAGGTAGTAAATTTCCAGCTTACAAAACCATTCTCTGTAATTCCTTCACTTTACGCAGGCGCACCTCAGGACGGAAGTGCAGCTTCTCTTATGTACGACAAAGCACTTGAGCTTTACAACGCAGGTCACATTAACGACGGCGCAGTTTCACAGGCAATTGCCGACATGGGAATCACCGCAGATCCAAAAATGCAGGGAATTATTGCAGTTCTGGCACTCGCAATCAACGTATGTGTATTTGCAGCAATCCTCAAAAAAGCTGTAAAAACAAAGACAAACCCTTACACACACGACATTTGGGTTGGCACAAAAGACCACACAGAAGCACTCGAAAGAGCTGTTGTAGAAGCATAATTTTTTTCTGCAGCAGTTTTCTATGCTTACCGCCGTTCCAGGGCGCGCCTATTCGGCTTGGGCGCACGCGTGCCGCGTGCGTCTGCTTCGCACCCTTCCATGGCGGGCTGTAATGCACTGTTCCAGAAAAAATTTTACTTGTTTTATAAAAAAAACTGCCCCACCGGGCAGTTTTTTTTGTGTCCGCATACTTTTCGATTTGTTATGAAAACGTTTTCACCACTTGGACAAAGTACATCAAAGTTGTAAGGTGTAAGAGCGTCTGGTAAAAATAAAAATTTTTATCAGGGTAGAAAAGGGGGAAAAATGAAAAAAATTTGCAGTTTGGCACTAGCATTTTTTACTTTGTTCTGTACAAGCACAATGGCAGGTGCTGCAGAATCAAAAGGGGAATTAAGAATGAAAAACGGAGCAATTCTTTACGACACAAACGGAAATGTGCTTCATGCACACGGCGGATGGATCTTAAAAGTAGGAGACCTTTATTACTGGTACGGAGAAAATCGCACAGAAAACAATTATGTTTCCTGCTATGCGTCAAAAGATTTAGTAAACTGGGAATTTCGCAACAATATTTTAACAACACAATCACCGGTACAAAAAACTCGCGTTCGCTCAGATTTAAAACTTGTAAATGAAGAAGATGGAAAAAAAGTCAATATTGAACGTCCAAAAGTTGTTTACAACAGCGAAACAAAAAAATACGTTATGTGGGCGCATTACGAAAACGGCAAAAATTACAGTTGCGCAGCGGTTGCAGTTGCAAGTTGCGACACTCCAGACGGAAATTTTGTTTACCACGGAAGTTTTAATCCCTACGGAAATATGAGTCGAGATTGTACGCTTTTTGAAAATGACGGAAAAATGTATTTTGCATCAGCGGCGCGTGGAAATGCTGATATGAATATGTATCTTCTGCAAAAAGATTATTTGAATGTGGAAAAATTAACAGGTTCTTTTTGGAACGGAGAATACAGGGAAGCACCGGCCTTTGTAAAAGTGAATAAAAAAATTTACTGTTTTTCTTCATTTTGTACGGGCTGGGATCCTAACCAGTGCAAATACACCTGGACCGACAGTCTTGAAAAAGGCTTTGGTATGCTCACAGAAATTGGGGACGAAACCACCTATCATTCACAGCCAGCATTTATTCTTACAATCAAGGGAAGCAAAAAAACTTCCTACATTTACGTAGGAGACCGCTGGAACGGAAAAGACTATCCTTCTTCAACCTACACTTGGTTTCCATTAACTTTTAATAAAGACGGAACTGTAGAAATGACTTACTGCGACGAACTTGAAATAAACGCTCTTACAGGCGAAGTAAATCCAATCGTTTACGATGGGAAATAATTTGCGGATTGTGGAGTTTGAAAAATAGCGCCGATTGAGTTTGTCGAAATCAAG
>CAZXCR010000280.1:0-3143 GCA_964639315.1 uncultured Treponema sp.
GGGCTAGGTCGCTTGTTTTGGGCGTAAAAAAATAAATGCTTACCAAGAAGACCGCGAGTTTGTCGTAATCGACAAACTCGTTAGCAGGCGTAAGCCTGCGACCCGATTGAGCTTGTCAAAATCAAGCACTTACTTACAAATGGTAGTTTCGACAGGCTCAACCACCGGGTCTTTCAGTTAACAAAAAACGCCGTGCTATTGAGCAAGATAATTGTTCAATAACACGGCGTGTCGCAACCTTGCGGTTACGTATGCCCACATTCGCGGGCAACACGAGTTTTCTTGCGAAAACTCGCAAGTTCTTTTTGTTAAGAAAAAGTCTATTACTTAACTAAATAATCTTGCGAGTCACCCTGAATTTGTCTGTTTGGTAAGAAATTATTTTCTTATCAAACAAAACATACATTAGTAACTGGTGGTTTCGACACTCTCAACCACCGTATTTTTTACTCTTCTGCATTGCCTGCTTCAGTACCACTGCCGTCGGTTTTTTCTGTTGAGTCAGTGCCTTCGTCAGTATCTGAGGTTGTGCCGTCTGCGTAGTAAACTGCGCATCTGTATCTTGTTGAACCGATTGTTACTGTAAATACAGTTTCTTTTTCTGTAAATGCGCTGCAGTATAAAAGTAAGCCTGCACCTTGCAAATTATAAGCACTTGAATCTAAAGAAAGAGCACTTGGTGCAGCACTGAAGGTTACATAAAGACCTTCATTAGTATCAAAACCAGGAATCTGGATATTAGTAAGAGTTCCCTCGCCGTCAACTGCATAGAATTTGTACTTATCTGTTAAGCTTGTATTTGAAGTTCCGTTTGTTGCATAATCTACAGTGTCCCAGTCAACTGAAACTGGATCTGTGCTAGCGTCTGTAATTGTAGAGTCAGTTCCCTGATCGCTACTACCTGTATCAGCACTTTTTCCTGTTATTGCAAATACAATGTTAGAAATTACAGCTGTACCTTCTGAACAAGTTCCAAAGTCAAACATAATTGGAAGATCTGTTATGTTAACTGTAGAAGTTCCAGAGAGGGTAACAGTTGCACCGTCTTCTGCGCTAGTAATAGTGCCTGTTTGCTGTGTAATTAAACTTTCATCGTTATTGAGTTTGATTGTGTAGCCGCCAGTTACGCCAGAAAGTTTACAGCTAAAGTACCAAATGTCTCCGCTTGAAACATCAGCATCAGTACCAATCTTAAGCTGAGCCTGCCACCGTTCTACAAGACCTGAAGGAAGCTTATAAGATACAGTTTTGTTAGTATCATCAATACTTACATAGTCTGAAGCGTCATCAAGAGTTGTTACCTTATTCAAAATTGCACTCCAACCTGGTGCAAGATATGCTTCTTGGAATGAAAGGCTTGTTACTTCATTTGTAAGAGAACCAATTACTGTAACTGTTGCTGTATCTGTAAAGTCTGTTCCGTCAACTGTGTAGGTAGCTTTTACAGTTACTGTTCCGCCAGCTGAACTTGCAGTTCCTGCAGTAAAAACATTGCCAGAAATACTAGATTCTGTAGCATCTTCTCCGTCAATTGCGAAAGTTACATCGTTAGTTACGTCGTTGTAGTTTGAATCTGTTACAGTAAAGGTAACTGTGCTTCCCTGTTCAACCTGACTTCCTGAAGCAACCATTTTAATTGCTGTTACCGCTCTAGTTGAAGGATCATCTTCTGAAGCAAGATAAATTTCATTAACTGTAAGAGTACCTGTTCCGCCGCAAATAAATGCAAATTCAGTTGCAGTAGAAGCACTAGAATATGCGCTCAAAGGAATGTAGAAAGTAATTTTATTGCCCTTTGTAACTGCATATTCACTTACGTTCAACTGAACATCAGGGATTTTTACGTTGTAACCTGCATTTCCTGTTGTTCCACCGTCAGAAGTAAAATTAGAAACGTCTGCTGCAATTACAAGATATTCATATAAAGCAAAACTTCCGCTCTTAAAACCACTCATTGGAGCACAAACACCTGCATTTCCGCCCCACATAGCCTCAGCAGCGGTAAAGGTCCAAGTACCATCTTCATTTTTGCTAGCAGTACTTCCAGCGCCCCAGTCTCCAAAGCTAAGGGTTGTAGTGCATTCTGTATCTGTAGTTACTAAATAATTTTTGTAGTATGAAGACAAATCTGGTGCTGTACCTTCAGTAACTTCTTCTACAGTGATTGTAACTGCGCTTTCTGTGCTTACGCTAAGTGTGCCGTAAGTTGCTGTGAATGTTACGCTGTAAGAACCTTCTGCTGCGGTTGTAAATGCGGCACTTACTTCGCTTTCACCTTCACCATAAGTGTAAGTTGCGCTAAATGTAACTGCAGAACTAATATCTACAGGCTCTTCATCCTCTTCTTCTGTGTAGTAAGCACTTACTTTAACTGCAGAGAAATCAAGTTCATCATTTACGGTGTAAGCAGTTTTTAAGTTTTCTTCATCAACAGAAATTGTAATTTTCTTTGCAGCCTGAGCAATTGTTACATTGTAAGTTGCAGAAAATTCTTTGTAGCTAACTGTTACAACTGCGGTTTCTGCGTGGTCAGTAAGTTCAGCGCCAGAAAGGGTAATTTTGCCCTCGTCACTAAGATTTGCACTTGCAAGAGCAACCGCATAATCAGTTGAAGAAATAGTTTTCTTAGTGTTGTCACTGTAAACTGCCTTTACAATAAGACCTTCAGAAGAAAATTCTTCTCCTTCAACAAACTGTGTTACAACAGAATCAGTATTCAGTGTAATTCCAGTAACACTTGCTTCTGGTTCTGGATTTGTATTACCAGGGCAGGCAACAAACAACATTGAAGCAAACAACATTGCGCCGGCAGAAAAAGAAGCAAATAAAGCATTTAACTTTTTCATTTTATCCTCCTATGAAAAAACAAAAATCAATATGGAATCCATTCCACTCTTCTCAGCGTAAATTATCAGTTCAGATTGCTTTTATTGGTAGGCAGTCAATTTTTAGAAAAGTGTGTTTTTTTTTGTTAGAAGCGAATTTTTTGCACTTTTTTTTGAATTTGGAGCGAATTTTTTTTCTCAAGTGTGCATCGCAAGCTTTATTTATATTTTTAGGCAACGTGGCTTAACCATCGAACCATGCGAGTTTTGGAACAAAAGTCGCAGAGCAAGCGCAAGCTTGCGGCTTTTTTTACTCGC
>CAZXCR010000281.1:0-3121 GCA_964639315.1 uncultured Treponema sp.
GTCGAAACCACCATCTGTAAGTAAGTCGCTTGATTTCGACTCTCTCAATCGGCGCAATGGTTACCAATGAAATTTTCTGTTCAACAACTAAAACCTAGCCGCGATGGGAAGGGGCGTGAAACGCGTGCGGAGCACCGAGGCGAGTAGCCGTAGCCCTGGACAGCGCGTTACCATCGCAACTTGCTCCTAGAAAAAAAATAAAAAATTCTTCCTAAGAAAAAAACTGTGCTATAATTCAAGTTATGAAAAAGATTTTTTTAACATTTCCAGATAACACAAAACTTGAATTTGACGAGCCAATTACCGCTCTTATTCTCTTAAAATACTTTGAAAGTTCAAATCCGCAAAAAAAGAAAATTCTTGCAGTAAAAGTGAACAATGAAATTTGCCCGCTAGACTCAAAAATCGACATAAGCGCAAATCTTGAACCTGTTTACAACGACACAAAAGAAGGTGCCGCAATTTACCGCCGCTCGCTGTGCTTTATACTTGCCGCCGCCGCACACAAAATTTTCCCTCAAAGCAGACTTTTAGTAGGTCACAGTTTGGGCTACGGATATTATTACACTTTGGAAGGCAACGAAAAACTTTCTTCAAATATGATTTTGTCACTAAAAGAAGAAATGCAAAAAATTGTAAACGCAGATGTTGCAATCGACACAGATTTTATTTCGTACACGCAGGCTTGCTCTCTTTTTGAAGAACTCGGTCTTGCAGAAACAAGAAAACAACTTAACTACCGCTGTCCTGCAAGAGTCAAAATCAATACACTTGAAGACTTTTCTGACCTTTACTTTGGACCTTTAGTTCCGTCTTCAGGATTTTTAAATGTCTTTGATTTAATGCCGTACAACGAAGGATTTTTACTGCGCTTTCCAAAACATTCAAATCCAAATGAACTGCCGCCTTTTGAAGATCAGCCTAAACTTTTTGAAATTTACAAAAGATACAAGGAATGGGGCAGACGATTAAATGTAAGTTCAGCAGCTTCCTTAAATCAACTTATACACGATCGCAAAGTAAACGATTTTATTAACATAACCGAAACTTTGCAGTCAAAATGTATTTCTGACATTGCGGATCAAATTCGTAAAAAAGAATCAACTAAGGTGGTTCTCATTGCAGGTCCTTCATCAAGCGGAAAAACCACTACAAGCAAAAAACTTGCGCTTGCACTTCAGGCACTCGGCTACACGCCAAAAGTAATCAGTTTAGATTCGTATTACATAGGACGCTCAGAAACGCCAAAAGACGAAAACGGCAACTACGACTACGAATGTCTTGAAGCTTTAAACATAAAACTTCTCAATGAAAATTTGGTCGATATGTTCAATGGTAAAGAAATAAAACTGCCAAGTTACGATTTTCATGCGGGAGTAAGTTATTTTAAAGGCGACACAATGCGGCTTGATGAAAATGACATTTTGATTATGGAAGGAATTCACGGACTTAACGACAAGCTTACGCCATTAGTTTCTTCCCAGTACAAGTTTAAAATTTATCTTTCAGCGCTTACCCAGCTCAATCTTGACGATCACAACAGAATTGCCACAAGCGACAACCGCCTTATACGAAGAATTGTAAGAGACGCGCAGTTTAGAGGAAAAAGTGCCGCAGATACAATTGGAATGTGGGAAAACGTGCAAAAAGGCGAACGACTTCATATTTTTCCGTTCCAGAATAATGCAGATGCAATGCTTAACACCGCGCTTGACTATGAACTTGCCGTGCTAAAAGTTTACGCAGATCCTCTTTTAAGATGCGTAAATCCTTCTCAAAAAGAATACGCAGAAGCAAGCCGACTGTTGCAATTTCTTAACTGCTTCAGTTCAATTCCGGCAACCGCAGTTCCAAATCAGTCAATTATCCGCGAATTTATAGGCGGAAGCGCATTTCATTACTGAGTTTGTTGGGATTTTTATTTATTGGAGCGAATTCTTTTTCCTCAAGTGCGCGTCGCAGGCATACGCCTGCTTGCTGAATTTTTTTAGGAAACCGCTGTTCATCGCAACCTTACGGTTGCTTCCCGAGTTTTCTTACGAAAACTCGCGGATTTTTGTTGCTAAGAAATTGATTCTTTTTAACTGCAAATCATATCAGTAACCGGCGCTTCGCGCCGGAACTCCGGGCCTCCATAGCGGGCTAGGCTTGGCCTATTTTATAGGTTAAGAAAATGAATTCTTATCAAAAAAAACACAAATTTGTCGCAGATTCCGGTGGTTGAGCCTGTCGAAACCACCATCTGTAACAAAAAAATCAATTTCTGAACAAGAAAATTTATCAAGCAAAGCCTGCTCTAATTTTTGTAAGAAAACATACTTGCAGAAATGTCTTCTGCGGCAAGTTCTTCTTCTTTTTCAATTTCTTTTTTCCACTTTTTAAATTTTGTTTCTTTAAGTTTTTCAAGGACTTTTACTTTTTTCATTGCTTCGCCAACAATTTTGCGCTTTTCATCAACAATCAACTGGGCTTGTGCCAATTCCTGCAAAAGTTCTTCCTGTTTTTGATTAAGAAAATTTATGTAAAACTGCGACTGCGTCTTTGCGTAAAAATCAGAAGTAAGACCATCACATTCACGGATTGCTGAAATTTTTTGAGCTGCAAGTTCTTTTAGGGAATTTTGAATTTTCGCAAGTTCTGCATTTGCCTTTCCAAGTTCAGCTTCTGCCTGATGCTGCTCAAATTCCCTTAAATCAAGAATTTTTTGCATAGAAAATTCAAATTTTTTCATTTTTACTAAAATCCACTTGCTAAAAACAGACTCGCCAGGTTTTCATAAAAGAATATTTTGGCAACCTGAAAAATTTTTACAAAATCCGCCTAAATTTTATTTTGCTTCTTGATTAGGATTTTCAGCGTATTCAGATTCTGGAATTTCAATTCCGCTCAATTCAGAAAGTTTTTTCAAAGTATCGCTGATTGTAGAAACTTCGTACACGTCTTGGCAAAGAAAATCTTCAATTGCCTGATGATGCTCAATTGCATCGTCAATTTCAACAGAATTTCCGCGCTGATACATTCCTGTAATAATCATATCTTCTTGCGCCTGGTAAGTACTCATCCACTGCTTTACCCGCTGAATCGCCTTTTTTGTACAAGTTCCGTTAACTCGGCTTATTAA
>CAZXCR010000282.1:0-3116 GCA_964639315.1 uncultured Treponema sp.
TAGTTGCGCCAGCGTTTCGTGCGGAGCGTGCAGTTTTTTCAGTTGCACCGCCGTTTTCTGCCGAAGCCGTAGTTTTTTCAGTTGCGCCGTCGTTTTCTGCCGAAGTTGCAGTTTTCTTAGTTGCGCCAGCGTTTCGTGCAGAACTCGCAGTTTTCTTAGCCACACTAGTTTTTCGTGCGGAACTTGCAGTTTTCTCAATTGCGATATTTTTATTTTCTTCGTGATTTTCTGTTTTTTTATTCGAGTTCTGTTTCGTAGCCATAGTCAAATGTTCCTTCAGCTCCTGCTGACATATTTTCGGTTTCTGTATTTTGTAATGAAGATGCTACATCTTCAAGAAGTTTTCTTCGCCGTTCGGCTTCTTCTTTAGCAATACGTTCCTGCTCTAGTCGGAGTGCTTCCTGTTCAGCCTTAAGTTTTTCTGCAGCAATTTTTTCTTCCGCCTTTCTTTTTTCATTCTGAATGCGCATTTCTTCGGCAAGCCGTTCTTCTTCTTCCTTTAGCCGCGCTTCTTCGGCCGCCTGTTCTTCTTTTTCAAGTTCAATTCTTGCAATTTCCTGGTCAAGCAGCAAAATCAGTTTTTCAATCTGCTCTTTTTGGCTGTCATTAGGAGCAAGTTCAAGGTAGCGCACATAATCCGCCTTACTTTCCTGAAAATTTCCAAGCATCAATCTTGAATTAGCTCTATTTAAAACCGGATTTGCATAAGCTGGATTTGCCATAATCGACTTTGAAAACCATTCTTCAGCTTTTTTATAATTTCCTTCAGCATAGCAGGTATTTCCCGCGTTAAATGCAAGAACCTTTTTGTCAGTTCCGGAAACAGTCATTCCCTTTTCGCACACTTCAAGACTTTTTTCGTAATTTCCAAGTTGATAATACGCAAGCGAAAGATAAATGTATGCCTTTGGATAATTTTCTAAATCGCAGGCTTTCTGCAAAAAATCAAGACTTTCTTCAGGCTGATTCTGCTTAAAAAGCTCTTCTCCGCGCGAAAAATCATTTTGCACCTGGCAAAAAATTTCCTGACAGGCAAAAATCATTGCGCACAAAAATAAAATTTTTTTCATTCCTTATATTATGATTATTTTATCGCCCAAAAACAAGTAAGTTTTCTAGTTGAAAGCAAATAAAAAAAGGGTTAAGTTATTTTAGTAAAGAAATTATGGGCATCTGATAAATAATCTGATAGAAAATCTGATAAAAAAAAATTGTCAGACCCACAAAATAAAAAAAATGAAAGGGGACAAAAATTGAATACTTTTACCTGGATAGTTTTAACCGCCATCGGAATTGCCTTCATTGCAGTCATTGCAACTATTCTTGTAAAAAATTTGGCTCAACCAAAAAAAGTTTCTGCAATAACGCGTCTCATAAAAGAAGGAAAATATCCGCAGGCTGTAAAAGCAGCAAAATACATTATTTCAAAAGATCCTCAAAATTATGTTGCGCACTATTGGCTTGGCAAAGCTTATCTTTTAGATAAAAAACCGGAACTTGCGCTTCTTGAATATAAAGATGTCAATAAAAATATGCTTTTTAACGGAGACGTTTCTGAAGTCAGTTTTAGAAAAGAATTTGCCTCTCTTTGTTCCCGATACAAACAAACCGACGAAGCCCTCAAGCAGTATCTTCTCCTTACAAAAATGGAACCCGGCAATGCAGATAACGACTATAACGTAGGTCAGATTTATGAAATGCAGGGGCAATCTTCTCTTGCAATGGGATTTTATCAAAAAGCGATTACAGTAAATAAAAAACACGCAAAGTCATACACCTCAATGGGATATCTTTTGTATCGCAGCAAACAGTATTCTGACGCAAAAAATACAATAGAAACCGCAATCAAATTAGATCCGTCAAATTACTCAAATTTTTATTATCTGGGAAAAATCTACAAAGACAGTAAAGATCTTCCTGCCGCAGTAAAATCCTTTGAAAAAGCAGCGCGGGATCCAGAGTTCCGGCAGAAAGCACTTATAGAAAAAGGCTCTTGTCTTATGCTTGCGGGTCAAACTGACCAGGCAATAAATGAATTTGACCTTGCCGTAAAAGCCACAAAAAATGAACAAAGCAAAGAAACTCTTTTTGCAAGATATTTTTTAGGTGCCTGCTACGAAAAAAATCATAAAATCGAAAAAGCTCTTGAACAGTGGGACAAAATTTACCGAATAAACAAGTCATTTAAAGACGTTAGCGCAAAACTCAGTCAGTACAAAGATATTCAAACAAACGACGGAATGAAAGAATATCTTACTGCAAGTACAAAAGACTTTTCTGAAATCTGCAAAAAACTTGCACTTTCGGGATTCAATCTGAACGCCCAAAAAATTGAACCTACAAACTACGGCTGCCAAATTCTCGCCACAGAAGAAAAAAAGCAGGACTGGACAAACGTAAGGCATCAGGTTTTTCTACTTCAGTTTTTCCGCGATACAGACCCGCTCGAAGACGGCCCTGTAAGAAAAGCAGTTGATGTTGTAAAAACGCACGGATTTCAGAAGGGAATTATATTTTCAAGTTCAAGTTTTACTCCGTCAGCAGTTTCTTACGCAGAAAATCGCGCAGTAAACCTAGTAGACCGCGAGCAAATGGAAAAAATATTCCGCAAAGTCGTATTGCAGTAAAAAAAAGTCATCAGCCAAAATTATCAGCAATTATGAAATTTTTGTGTGTTTCAGACATGATAGATCCTCTAGTTTACTCCACCACCGTAAAAGAACGCTACGGAGACGTAGATGCAGTTCTTTGCGCAGGAGATCTTCCTATGGACTACGTTGAGTACATAGTAAGCGCACTAGGAAAGCCAACATTTTTTGTGTTTGGAAATCACAATTTAAACGAATTCAAATACTACAAAAAACCGTCCCTTTCAGACGGATTCCACAGCGAAGAAGAAATTCTAAAGCACAGGCACGGTGCAGACTACATAAGCAACAAAGTCGTGCGCTACAAAAACTTAAACTTCACAACACAAAGCGGAAAAAAATCGCCCCTGCTTATATGCGGAGTTTCAGGTTCAAGAAAATACAACAACGGCGAATGTCAGTACACAGATTTTCAGATGAAAATGCAACTTTTAAAAATGACGCCAGCCCTCATCTGGAACAAAATCC
>CAZXCR010000283.1:0-3099 GCA_964639315.1 uncultured Treponema sp.
AAAATTCGAGTTTTTTCAATTTTTACTTACTTGGAGCGAATTTGCCGCAACCTTACAGTTGCTTCTCGAGTTTCGGCAAGCGAAACTCGTAGAATTGTTTTGTTAAGAAATAGATTTCTTCTTAACAAAAAGACCGCGAGTTTGTCGCAAGCGACAAACTCGTTAGCAAGCGTAAGCTTGCGACTGTTCCGCGGTTTCATTCAAAACTTGCAGTTTTGAACGCTTCGCGCCGCTACAATCGGGGCTAGGATTTTTCACCTTTTTTGTAAATTTTGTTTAAACTCGAAAATTTTGCTTTCAACACTTTAGTTTATCGGAAAAAAAAATTTGATTTTTAGGAATTTTTCTTATCTTAGAAAAAAGTCGCTTGCGACAAACTCGTAGTTTTTTTAATAGGGCGAATTTCAAGTTTTAATCAGAAATTTACAAAAAAAGGTGTAGTAAAACGAAAGCCTCGGTGGTTGAGCCTGTAGAAACCACCATCTATAAGTAAGTCGCTTGATTTCGACAGGCTCAATCGGCGCTAAAAAGCCAAGTCTAGCCCGCTATGGAGGCCCGAAGTTCCGCAGGTTACCAATGAAATTTCCTGGCAAATAAGAATTTTTTTCTTAAGAAGAAAATTCGCGAGTTTTGGAACAAAACTCGTTAACAAGCGTAGCTTATAGGAATGAGCGAAGAGCGAAGGCCGGAACAGCGGATTGTCGCAAGCTTACGCCTGCTTCCCGAGTTTTCTTTGAAAACTCGCGGTCTTTTTGATAGCATTTATTTTACTTACTGCCAAAAATATGGCTAAGAAAACACCGAGCGCACAGCGTGCGCGAGAAAAAAAATTTTTGGCAAGAAAAAAAAATCGCTCCAAGTAAATAAAACTCTCAAATTTTGGCTAAAAAAAATAAAATCGACATTTTAAAATAAAAATGCTACAATTTTAGTGTGTCAGATTTATTTATTGTAGGAACGCCTATTGGCAACCTTGGCGACATTACTTTTAGGGCGCTTGAAACTTTAAAATCGGTTGATGTAATTGCGGCAGAAGATACAAGGCACACTTTGCAGCTTCTAAATCATTTTGAAATAAAAAAGACTTTAATCAGCTGCCGTTCGCAAAATGAAGAATTTGCGTCTGAAAAAATTATAAAACTGCTTGATCAAGGGCAGTCTGTTGCTTATGCAAGCGATGCTGGAACTCCTGGAATAAGCGATCCTGGTGCAATTCTTGCAGAAAACGCACGTAAAGCTGGGCACAAAGTAATTCCAATTCCCGGACCAAGTGCATTTGCAACATTAGCAAGTGTGGCAGGCAGCGGCGGTAAAACACTGATTTTTGAAGGTTTTCTTTCGCCAAAACCAGGTCGTAGAAAGGCAAGACTTCGTGAACTTATGCAAACTGGAGCCGCAGTAATTGTTTACGAAAGTCCGTTTAGAATTGTTAAACTTTTAACGGATATTTCCGATATTGATAGTGAGCGCAGAATTGTTGTAGGTCGTGAACTTACAAAAATTCATGAAGAAATTACAGACGGAAAGGCAAAAGAGGTTCTTGAAGATTATTCTTCGCGGACTAAAATTCTTGGCGAGTTTGCAGTTTTTATTTCTGGCGATAAAAATGCATCAAAAAAGCAGGATTCTGATTACACTTCATTAAACGAACAGGAATCAGAAATTTAGGAAATATTTGAAAAAAATTTAAACTTTTAACTTGTTTTTCCGATAATTTAAGCGAGGCAAGGTATGATGATAGACAAAATTTCAGGAGTAAATCCACTTAACAATTTACAGAACACAAAACGCGCTAACAATGTGTCAACAGTAAAAACTTCATCTGACGAAATCAGCATTTCAAATGAAGCAAAGGCTTTGTCGGAAACTTACTATCTGAATCAGATTGCAAAAGAAACGCCTGATGTACGTGAAGATCTTGTAGAAGCAATCAAACAGAAAATTCAAGATCCAAATTATTTGAATGAAGCAACAATCGCTGCAACAGCGGATCAAATTCTTAGCGCTTACGGTTTATAATTCCGTAAAAATTTAATTGGGGATAAAATTAGGGCGGAATAAACTTGTTCCGCTCTTTTTTTTTGTAAATTTCTAAATTTCTAAAAAAATAAAATTTCTTAGAGTATAATTTTTAAAAATTGATTTTTTATCAGATGTCCAAAATCAACAGGAGAATAAATTGTCTGACTTAATTTTTAAGATTTCACCAAATATTATTTTAGGCTCTTACGTATCAGGCCGCTTAGGTCAGTATGCAAGCGAGTGGGGCAGCAAATATATGGTGATTCTTGATCCAATTTTAAAAGAATCAAACACAAGCCAAAAAGTAACAAAAGCACTTGATGACAGAAAAATTGACTATTTTACATTTGACGAAATTCCATCAGCACTTGATTCAGAAATACTACAATCAGCACTTCAACTTGCAAGAGACGCTCGCGTTCACGGAGTAATTGCCTGTGGAAGTGGAAAAACTTTGGCCTTAGCAAAGGCAGTCTGCGCACTTTTTTACGAAAACCACGATTTATATGATTTTATAGACGGTGCATCTCCTTCAACAGCGCCACTTCCTTTAATTTGCGTTCCTTCCACAATGAGAGATCAATTTCTTTTTACGGACAGAACGCCTATTATCGATTCGCGAAGTTCAAAAATCTGTCTTTTAAAAACACAAAACGGACTTTCAAAAGCTGTTATTTGGGATTCTTCACTTTCTGTTGCGCTTACAGAAAAACAAATTTCTAGTATGACAATAGAAACTCTTTCGATTGCAATTGAAGCGTACATAAGCCAAAAATCAAGTTTTTTCAGCGATATGCTTATTGAAAAAGCACTTGAACTCTTAAGTTACGCGATTGACGGTTCACCATCTCTTACAATCACCACGCCGCAGGAACTTTTACTTACGCAGGGCGGCTGTATGGCTTGTTTGGGAGCTGCAACTTCGTCTTTAGGAGCGGCTTCTCTTATTTCGCTTACGGTAAACGGGCGGTTTCAAATTTCGCGTTCCCTTACAAGTGCAATTTTATTGCCTTACATTATTGAAGACGGAGCAAAATTTCAGGCAGCAAGACTTTGTAAGGCTGCAAAAATTTTAAG
>CAZXCR010000284.1:0-3081 GCA_964639315.1 uncultured Treponema sp.
CGATGGTAAGGGCGGCGTAGCCGTTCAAAACCGCAGGTTTTGAATGACAACCCTGAACAGCGGGTTTTCTAAAAAAATTTTCAGCCGGAACGAAAAAGATTTTTCCTGAAATGTAAATAAAATTCGCTCCAAAAAAATCCGCTTAACCAACTCCTCCCACAAAACCGTTCATAATTGACAGCGAGCGTTTATTATTCTATTTTTTTTAGTTATGAACGGTACTTTTAAAATTAATTTTCAAAAAATATATAAAATTTTGGCATTTTCTTTTGCGGCGTTTTCTTGCCTTTTTTATTTTTCTTGTTCAAAAAACAAAATTCTTTCAACTGTTGAAAATGAAAATCTTTTTGAACTTAAATATGGTAATTTTGAAGATGAACTTAATATTTTTGATTTGTCGGCGGTTGGTTCAATTAAAACAAGACTTGCGATGAAAGACGGTTTTTTTTACATTGCGAACGGCGAATCAAAAAAAATTATGGAAATGAATAGCTACGGCGATTTGCTTACAATTTTTTACAATGAGGAAACTAATCCTTGCCCATCTTTTGCATCTTCTGGCGAAACTGCCGGTGCAACTAGAAGAGCGGTTTCTTATCCGTTTAATGAAATCAGCAATATTTGCGTTGATAGCGAAAAA
Source organism: uncultured Treponema sp. (assembly GCA_964639315.1). Lineage (GTDB taxonomy): Bacteria > Spirochaetota > Spirochaetia > Treponematales > Treponemataceae > Treponema_D. The sequence goes on from CAZXCR010000284.1 coordinate 641, forward strand.
AAACTTTATGTTGTAGAAAAACTGCCTGCTGAACGGCAAGAGTACGACGAAACTGGAAAAATTTCTTTGAGTAATGTTGTGCTTCGTTTTGACGAAAATTCTAAGTTTATTGACTATCTTGGTCAGGAAGGTTCGGGCGGCACTCCGTTTCCTTTTATTCAGAATATTTTTGCTACAAGTCGCGGGGAACTTGTTGTTGTGTGCTTTACTGGAAGTGGATATCAGGTGTTTTGGTTTTCAAAAAACGGTTCTCTTATTTACAAAATGCCTATTGAAAAGCGCAATGTTCCGAATCCGATTGAAGGTAAAAGAGGCGATATTTTTTATTCAGTTGATACAATCATTCCAGATAACAAAGTCCGCTGCCTTTATTTAAAAGTTGATTATTTTTCTAGTTATATTGATGAATCGAGTATGGTTCAGTCTGGAATTGACTATGTTGCAACTTATATTTATCCGCTTGATATTGAAAATGGCGTTTATTCTGATCCGCTTTTAATCCCGGCGTATCAGGAAGAAATTGACGAAGGCTTAGCAAAAACTTACTACAATATTCCGTATGATTTTATTGGTGTTACTGACAGCAACTGGTTTTTCTTTATGGTAAGCACGGAAGACGGATTTAATGTTCAGATGGTTCAGGGCGACGGTTCTAAAATTTTGAACAGAAAATTAAGGATGAATCATGAAGATTATTTGTACTACACTTTCAGCCTTGATAATTCAGGAATTATTTCAGTGCTTGCGGCAAAAGATTCTCGTGCTCAAGTTAGCTGGTGGCGCACGGATTCTTTGATTCAAGCTGTGATTAAAAACTGACGGGCTTTGCGTTCTAATTTGTTGCAATTTATTGAAATATTTTTGTGAAATTGTTTTAGAGGAATAAATGGTTTTTCTTGATTCTGAAAATGATGGTCATGAAGATGATGAAGAAAATCTTGTTTTTCATTACAAGAGGGGCTCTTATAGAAATCTTGAGGATGAAAAAACGCGCTCTCTTGCAAGTGGCAAAACAAAAAATTCTCCAGGACTTTTTAGATCGCTTGTAAACACAAGAGGCAACAGAATGGTCTTTTTTACCCTTGTTGCCGTAACAATTTTTACGTTCTTGTGGGGAACTTTTAACTCCAAAGAAAACAAGGGCGTTCTTGACGGAATTGCGTTTAATCTTGAAGCTTTTACTTACGGCGAAATTTCTGACAAAGTGTATTCGAGTCTTGAATTAAAAGAAGCTAAATCTTCCAAAGAAAAATTTCCTGCAAACCTTGAACTTGAATTTTACTCAATAAATTCTGATGGGCAAATTGCCGAAACCAAGCAGGAACTTTTTATTTTTGACAGAAAATCTCCTCAGCGCATTAGAATAAGTTTTTCAAACTACGACATTGCCGCCGTAAAATGCAAGATAAAAACTGGCGAAAAAGACCTTGAACTTTCCTGCTCGATTGAAAAGAAGTGAATTTTTTTGTTTGGGATACACCAGAAGCGAATCTTTTTTTCAAGCTTGCGGCTTTTTTTCTCGCGCACGCTGTGCGCTCGGCTGCAAATTTGCCGCAACCTGCGGTTGCTTCCCAAGTTTCGGCAAGCGAAACTCGTAGGATTTCTTTGTTAAGAAATAGATTTTTTATAACAGGAAATTTTATCAGTAATAGTCGCTTGATTTCGACAGGCTCAATCGGCGCTTAGATGATTAATTGCGGTAAAGTTGACACTCAACTCCCTAAAGAAAAAATTTTCTCTTCCGATAAATTAGACAAGACTCACGCTTTTTTGCAAAGTAAGTTTTGCTGCGGGAGTTTCGGGAGGTTTTATGGCTCAGTTTTATTTTTTGTCGGTTTTATTTAACATTCTTGCGGGACTTATTTTAATTTACGGAAATGATTTAACAAAAAAAGAAGTTACCGATTTAATTTTGTCAGAAGATGAAAATAAAGAAAAAGAAGATTCACTGGATGTAGAAAATTTAATTTCTGAAAATCAGGATGAAAAATCAGCAGAAAAAAAACATTCAAATATTTTTAAAAATTCAGAATTTTTAAACGGCAGCACCTTTCGCTTGATTTGCGGAGTTTTAAGTGTTTTTGTTGGAATTATGAAACTGCTTTCTGTTTTTAGAAATGATGTTCCGGTTGTAGGAGATTTGCTTCCAGCACTTGCCGGCATTGCAGGCGGTACTTCGCTTTTAACAGAATATTATGCTGTTCATTCAACTTCGGGAGATGAACTTCCTGAAATGCTTAAAAAAGTTTTTATTGATTCAAGAAAATATATTGGAATCATCTGTCTTGTTGCGGGACTTTTGCACTTTGTATTTCCACAGGTTGTTCTTTTGTAAAAAATTTTGGAGTTCACAAAAAAAATGGCTAAAATTTCCATTGCGTGTATTGCGCTTTACAAAAATAAAGTTTTAATTGCCCACCGCTTGCCAAAAGGCGATATGG
>CAZXCR010000285.1:0-3075 GCA_964639315.1 uncultured Treponema sp.
TCCGTTTTTAAGCGAAAATTTTTTTATAAGCGGAAAATTGTTTTCGTAAAAATCTGCGGCGAAATTTTTTTCATCAGAATTATAAGTTTTCTTAGAAAATTTACTTTTTTGATTTTTGATTTTTGATTTTTCTTCAACAAGATTCATTTCGCTTTTGTACCAGGAAGCATTTTCTTTTGTAATTAAATTGTATCCGGCATCTGAAAAGGAATCTTTTTGTTCAGCGTAAATTTTTGAATTTACAAGCAAAAAAACGTATGGTTCTTGAGAAAGAATTTTTTCTTCAATTGATTTTTCGTTTTCTTTTTGAATTTTATGCGCAAAATTTTGATAGCTTTTATAAAATTCTTCCTGACTTGAAATTCCGTTGATTGCCCAAAAATTCGAAATCATATCAATATTTAAAAGGGCGTTTCCATTTTGACTTTTGTATTTTGAGTAAATTTCGTTTTGTGCGCTAACAAATTGTTTTCTTGAAAGACGTGCAGATTTTTTTGTAAGTTCAAGAAATTTAGCACTCTGGGCTGCAATTGAAACTTTTTCTTCGCGGATTAAATTTCCTTCGTCATCATAAAAATCATTTTTGCCTTCGCCCAGGGAAGACGGTTCTTCGAGCAAAGACTGAATTATAAGACGCGAATTTTTTGTTCCCGGCACGCTCGAAATTCCAATGTAATCTGCACTTCTTACGGCAATTAAACTGCTGCTTAAAATATTCGACTTCAAGTTTGAATCAAAATTGTTCCAGACCGCACTTAAAATATCTGATTGACTTTGCGAAAGATTTTCGTACTGAATTACAATCTGCGTTATTTCCGGAGAAAATTCGTCTGAAACAAGAACAAATTTTTTTTGCGTAGAGGAATTTTTTTCGCTAGAAGTTTTATTTTGATTTTCTGAAATTTGCTCTTGATTAGTAAAATTTTTTTCTTCGTCAAAAAAATCTTTTGAAAATCCAGAAAAATTTTCTGAAGTCAAATTAAAATCTTTTTCCCAAACTTCCAGATTGTTTTTGCAAAGTTCATAAATTGTTTTAAAAGAAATGTTTCCGCTTATAAAAACGGCACAGTTTTCCGGCGAATAAAAATTTTTAATGTCCTGCAAAATTGTGCGTACTTCCTGCGGCGTGTAAGAAGCAAAAAGTCCCGGGTAAATTCCTGAATCAGTTTTCCACGGTTCGCTGTAAAAAATTCTTGAATCGATTGCGCTGTTTATAAAACCGGCGGTTGAATCAGCGTAATTTTTTACATTTTCTTTCATCGCTTCGTATTCTTTTTTTATTTCATCATCGCTGAATTGTGTTTTTGACAAAGTTTTGCCAACTGACTTTAAAAAATCATTTAAATAAAGTGGGGAAAAATCCGCAGTAAAATTTGAACTTTGTGCGTTACATTCGCCTTTTACGAAAATTTTATTTTGCATAGAAGATGACTGAAGTTTCTTCGCAAGCAAATTTGCGTAAAGCGGCACGAATCCTGAATTGAATTTTGTTTGGTCACAAATGCCCACTCTGCAAGAAAATCTAAAATGCACAAGTGCCGAAGAATAATCTTCCCGAACAAAAACCGTAAGTCCGTTTTTTAAAGTCATAATGTAAAGAAAATCGCTGGAATTTTCTATTTTAAACGATTCGTAGTTAAAATCATTTTTAGAGGAATTTTGATTTTTTTTCTGCGGCTGACAAAAAATCTGCGAGCTAAACAAAACTGATAAAATCAAAAGAAATGCGCAAAAATTTAAATTTTTTTTCATAATCGGTATTTTTAAAATCCAGGTGAATTTTTTGTTAATTCATATTAAACTGAATTCTATGTCGATTGTAAAAGAAATTTCAAGTGAAAATCTAAGTTTTAGCGTTCCTCAAAATCTTTTAGAAAAAAAACGTCATTTGAGCGAACAGGAAATATCAATTTTAATTAAAAATAGAAATACTTCTTCAGATCCAAGCTGGCAGAATGTTTGGGTGTGCGAGGGCGAGGGCAATTTTTCTCCTGTGCAAATAATGGATTCTACTTTTTCAGGATTTATAATTCTTGGCAGAATACGAAGGGCAACTGTAAAATACCACGACCTTGAACTTATGACGGGAATTTTTGATTCATTTTTATGCAACGTTGTTACCGGCGACGACTGTGCAATTGTAAATGTTTCGTATCTTTCAAATTACAGAATAAAAAATCGCGTAATACTTTTTAACGTTCAGGAAATGTCTTGCACCTTACATTCAAAATTTGGCGAAGGTCTTCTAAAAGAGGATGAAAAAGAAGATGTGCGAATTTGGATTGCGGTTGGCAACGAAAATGAAAAGCGAAAGGTGCTTGCCTTTGAAGAAATGATTCCGGCGGATGCTTATTTGTGGTCGCGCTACCGTGAAGATAAAAAACTGATGGAGCGTTTTATTGAACTTACTGAATTTGGCAAAAGCAAAAAAAACGACACTTACGGTATTGTAGAAGATGATGTTGTAATAAAAAATTCTACTATCATAAAGGATGCAAAGATTGGAAAAAATGCTTACATAAAGGGCGCCTTCAAATTAAAAAATATTACAATTCTTTCTTCGCCACAGGAACAGAGCCAGGTGGGAGAAGGCGTTGAAATGGTTAACGGAATAATGGGTTTTGGTTCCAGGGTTTTTTACCAGGCGATTGCAGTTCGTTTTGTAATTGGGCGGAACTGCCAGTTAAAGTACGGCGCTCGTCTTCTAAACTCTGTGCTTGGCGACAATTCCACAATTTCTTGCTGCGAACTTTTAAATAATCTGATTTTTCCATTCCACGAGCAGCATCACAATTCATCATTTTTAATTGCATCAACTGTGATGGGGCAGAGTAATATTGCTTCGGCGGCAACAATCGGTTCAAATCATAATTCACGCAGTCCGGATTGCGAAATGATTGCAGGTCGCGGTTTTTGGCCTGGTCTTTGCTCAGACTTTAAATTCGATTCGAAATTTGCATCTTTTGTTCTTGCGGCAAAGGGCAGTTATCTTAATGAAGTAAATATAATTTATCCTTTCTCGTTGATTGCTCCGGCAGACAGTTCTGGCAGAATCCACATAATTCCTGCGTACTG